>JAACEH010000222.1 GCA_011682595.1 Anaerolineaceae bacterium | reverse complement strand
GCTCCTTCTGAATGTTCGTCTCGTAGCTCTGGCCCGGCCGTCCCGGATGCTCCAACGCCGTCAGCGACGCATAGTCGTCCAGGTTCTGGCCCGTCGCCAGGACGACCTTGTAGCTCTGCAGGTCGTCGCTGAAAACCAGCGCCACCAGGTCCTGCCTGGACAACGCTGTGCTCTGAGCAAGTTCCAGGTCCGCCACCAGCATCCTCGCCGCCGAGGCACACTGGGCGTCGCGGCTGCTGGAAGCCATCGGCACCACAATCCCCGCAACGATGGCCAGGATCAGCACCACCATCAGAAGTTCTACCAGCGTAAAACCTGTTGCTTGCCGTTTCATGTGAGTCTCTCCTCACACAACTTGTTTCCCTCAACCGTACCGGCGGCTCAGTTGCCTTTCCCGGCCCGGCCCTTGGCAGCCTCTTTGACCACAACCTCGATCTTGCCGCTGCTCAGCAACTGCTGGATCGATTGCAGTCTCGAATTCAGCAACTCCAACTGCCGCGTCACCTTATCGAGCTTGGCGTTGGTCTCCTCGAGCTGCCGACCCGAATCCGGCAGCACCTCCGACGCCGGCACAGCCCGAGGTGTGGGCTGGGAGGCCGAACTCAGCGCCACCAGCGCCAAAGCAACCGCTACGCCGCAAATGATCACTTTCATATATCCCATGGCTCCCTCACGCGCCTTAGCTGTCCTGCCCATATCGCCCATATTGACAGCAGGGCTTAAACAATTACGCGACCCTTCTACCTCCTGGCTCAGGATCGTCCCGAGAAAGGCCGGTTTCTCCCCTGTCCGGCCACTCGAGAATATCCTGAAGGCCAGGCTGTTGCCGGCCGCGCTCAGCCAACGCCGGGGCATAATGCCGCGGCAATCTTGTTTACTGGACGTAATTTACACAGGCAGGACGCCCGAAGGAACAAAGAGCCTTATGCTTTGTCTAACTGTGCTCGTCTCTGTCGTGGCTTCAGGCACTCTCCCTACCCGTTACGCCACCCCTCTCTATGCCGAGCATGCTTCTTTCTCTGTACAGGTGCTTCCGAGGCTTCCGCTTCCCCAACCTCTTCACTGCACGAGCCAAACCTCCGTCAACCACACCCCCCTTTTGAGGCGCCGCCCTGGCCGCCCCCACTGCAACTACTCAACTGCAACTCGCACTTCGCCGCCAGATCTTGGCCGGCCCCAATGCCAATACTGCTTCCCGTGCTCGCTTCGGCGCCCTGTGAGAGAACATCGCTACAACCACCGCCGCAAGCATCAGCCCTTCTTGTTGCCCCTCCTGGTGGAACCTTCTCGACCACAACTCTCCCAGCCGCAGGACTTTCTCCGACGGAGGCTGGTTCACTCGCCTCAAGCGTTGAACCGCCTCCGTCGGTGTCCCTTGTCGCTCACTGCTGTTCGACAACTCCAACCCCCAGCCGCGAACGCCTTGTTGCGTAAGGCCTTACAGCGTGTTAATCACGTCGCCACTCGGCGTCTTGTCGGTGGCCTTGTTGTCAGCCCTGAACTCGCCCGTGCCGCTGTTGTAGTACCAGCCGGCCGAGGTCGTTGGTGCGGCAAAAGTCCCCGTAGTAACCGTCCTCACGGTGTTGTCGCCAGTGTACGGATTCGGCGGAACCTTCAGCATGTAGGGCCCGAACCGGTAGGTGCTGGTGTACGCTGTCGCGGTGGTGCCATCAACATCGGTGTACTTGGTCATCTGGTTCGCGAAAGCGTCCGGGTAACTCTCCGAGTGCTGCGCCTTGTACAATTGAATCTGGGAACGAATCATCTTCAGGTCGCTCATCACGCTGGATGCCCTGGTGTCGCTTGAGGCCTCGCTGAACTGCGGAATCACGACCGCAGCCAGAATTCCGAGGATGATCACGACAATCAGAATTTCGACAAGGGTAAAGGCTTTCTTTCTGCTACTCATAACTAACCTCCCGCTCCTCACTGGAGCAATTGCTAAGATCACTTTTTTCCCTATTGCTGCGTTGCCGGGGATCCATCCCCACTCCCAAGAAGTAGAACCAAACGGCTCTCTATTTTCTCAGGCCATTCAGCCGCGGCTCTCACAGGGTCCCCCGCAGCAACGGTCTGTCACCAAAAAGAACTCTCCTGGCGTCCCCATCGGGAGCCATCAAAGCACTCCCCTTATCGGGACAACAAGACACCAACTTAAATCATTCTTCCCGTCTTACGCATCTTACCTGTCTTGCCAGCAGCTCTTACGCTCTGTTGTCGTCCAGAAATCACCCCGAGGACCGTTCAGGCCCCCGTCAGCTCGGCAAACCAAAAGATACTCCTGACAGCTGCGTTGGCAAGAAACCGCGCCCAGGCAGCCCGCCGAAAATGACGCCCACCACCATAAACCCATATTACGCCACGACTTCTGACGCACAAGGTTCCGCCCTTTTTATCTTCCGGAATTGTCACAAAGAGGTGCCAGAGCCGAAAAAAGATTGCCTTTTCGGTGCGCCAGGACCGCGGTACGCCAACAGTGATCACAATCTTCTACTATACAAGCCTCACGCTGCCAGCTTCGAAATGTCGGTGCTGCCCGCTCTCCAGCCGCAGAACCAGGGCGTAGTGCGGAGAAATGGCCTCAACAACACCGCAGAATGCCTCGCCTGACTCGATTACCGTCACTTTGCGGCCCACCATGTCGCTCCTGGACTCGTACCGGGCCAGCAATTCCGCCTGACGGCCCGATTCTGCCAGCTCCAGATTATCCTCCAGGGCTTCCAGAATCGCCGCCACAAGGGCCGTCCGGTCCACCAGGCGGCCCGAAGAAACAACGGCTCGCAGCGAGGTGGCCTGCCCGGCAATCTCCTCAGGAAAATCACCGTCAGACTGGTTGACGTTCACGCCAAGGCCGAGCACATAGCCAACCGGCCCGCCCCCGCATCCGTGGGCGGCCTCGATCAGGATGCCGGCCAGTTTTCGCCGCCGAAACTCGATGTCGTTCGGCCATTTGATCGCCACGCCCCCCCCCGCCACGGCCTCCGCCGCCTGGGCCACGGCCAGACTCGTGGCCAGCATCAGGTCGCCGGCCGTCTCAACGCCAGGTCCGGCCCAGTGGATCACGCTGGCCAGCACGCTCTGTCCGCGACTGGCGAACCACTCGGCCCCCTGCCGCCCGCGACCCGAGGTCTGTTGTTCAGCCAGGATCACCAGGCCGTCGCTGGCCCGTCCCGCTTCAGCCATTTCAAGAGCCAGATCGTTGGTCGACCCCGTCACGTCGTACACGCGAACGGTACGCCCCAGCCGCGACCCGCGACGGGAGAAGGCGATTTCATCCCGATCGTAACCCTCGGGGACCGCCGCCAGGCGAATCCCAAGCAGGGGATGTTGCTCCAGAACAAATCCTTGCCCGGCCATCTTCTCAATCTCGCTCTGCACCGCATCCACGGACAGGCCAAGCTCAGAGGCCAGATCGTCAAGCCCCCGATACTCGCCTGCCGTCCGCCGGAGCAGCAACGTCAGGGCATAGTTCAAGAGTCCTCTCCCCCCGCTGCGCCCGCCAGCCCCACCGCAATATCCATGGCGACGTCAAGCGCCGGGGCCGAATGGGTCAGCGCCCCCACGCTGATGCGGTCCACGCCGCTCAGAGCGATCTCGCCCACCGTGGCCAGGGTCACCCCGCCGCTGGCCTCCAGCAGGGGGGCGCCACGCGAGTCGGCCGCGTCGCGCATGGCCACCGCCTCGCCCAACTGCGCCGCCGGCATGTTGTCCAGCAGGATGCAATCAACCGGCAGCGCCAACACCTGGCCAAGCTGCCCGAGCGTGTCGACTTCCACCTCGATCTTCACCCGCTCGCCCACGCGGT
>JAACEH010000020.1 GCA_011682595.1 Anaerolineaceae bacterium | reverse complement strand
CCGGGGCGCCGAACGGGTGGTCATCAAGCTGGGCGCCGAGGGAAGTTATTACTATGATGGCCCCACAGAAATCACCATGCCCTGCTTCGAGGTGAAGGTGGTTGACACCACCGGTGCGGGGGATTCGTTCGCCGGCGGCTTTCTGTACGGGATGCTCCGTGACCGGCCGCCCGAGGAATGCCTCAAGTGGGGTAACGCCGTTGCGGCCCAGTGCGTTTCGGCTATGGGCGCTTCGTCAGGATTGAAAACTCTTCCGCAAATAGAAAGCTGGCTTCGCACCGCCCGCCTGAAAGGAGCCTGACCCGGACGGCCCGGAGGCTGCGCTCCCCCATCATCATCTCCCTCTGGTCATCATCTCCCTCTGGCAGACCGAGCTGGACTTCGCCGGCCAGGAGCAACTCTACTGGGATATGAGATAGCGTTTAGGCCAGGATGCAGGTGATACTATCGCAAATGGGACTCGGCGTAAAGCCTTCTGCCGCCTTGTTGGAACCCGAACCCTTGCACGAAACCTTGCACGTGATTTCGTGCGCTTGGTACGAGCGCTTGCACGGATGGCAGGCCGGGGGAGACATCGACTGGCAAGTGGTGGCAAAACGCCGGCTAATGGAGCCTCGGCGAGGCGGGTCACAAGGCTTTGGCACAGCGCAAGATAGACGCCGGTTGGCAGCTCGTGTCAACCGGCGTCGCTTGTTGGCTTGGAGCGGGCGAAGGGATTCGAACCCTCGACGTTCAGCTTGGGAAGCTGACACTCTACCACTGAGTTACGCCCGCAGACACGGAGCGATTATAGTGGGGCGACCGGGCCTGTCAAGGGCGCCGGTTCGAGGGCGCCCATTCTGACGCGGGATCAAAGGGGCAGCCTCCCCAAGCCAAGTGCCGATTGTGCAGGCAGAAAGGCAGGTCGGGCCAACAGACCCGACGGCCTGCGTGAAACCCATTGAAATGTCGGGCCTGTTGACCCGACCTGCGACACTGTGCCACAGCACCGACGGATTCGTGGGGGTATGGGTGTTGATTGTGGGGTGGGGGTGGGATTACAATTAGGGGTTGTTGGTGGAGGGGCGAATGGCAAGGATGGGCTGGGCGGTACACTTCTGGGGAAAAGAGAAGGGGGCAAAGGATGACTCTCAGGTATCGGGTGATTGTCTCGTGGCTGTGCGTGGGTGCGGCGGTGGCGATGGTGAGTCTTCCGGCCTCATGTGCCGAGGCGCCGAAGTCGAAACAGGCCAAGAAGACGAAATCGACTTCTGCGGCCGAGCGGATCGAGCCGGGCGACCTGGTCTACAAGGGGGCGTTCCGGCTGCCGGACGAACCGGAAGAGGTCGGCTGGGGATGGAGCGGCCAGGGGTTGGCTTATCGCAGCGACGGCGATCCCAAGGACAAAGCCGACGGGTACCCCGGGTCGCTGTTCGGCGTGGGGCACGACTGGCACCAGTACATCTCGGAGATCACGATCCCGGAGCCGGTCGTCTCGGCGAAGAAAAATCTCGCGGAGTTGAAAACCGCGCGGACGATTCAGAAGTTCCACGACATTCGCGGCAAGAAGTTCCCCGAGATGGAACAGGCCCGATCCGGATTGGCCTGGCTGCCGAAACAGGGACAGCAGACCAGCGGCAAGCTGTACTTCTGTTGGGGTCCGCACATGGACGAGGGCAGCACGGCTCCGTCGCACGGCTGGTGCGAGACGGACCTCGCCAATCCGCAAACGGCCGGCCCCTGGAAACTCGGCGGCCTATGGACCTACGTCACAACCGACTACATTTTTCCCATCCCGAAGGCCTGGGCCGACAAGCACACGCCGGGCATGCGCCTGGCGACCGGGCGATTCCGTGACGGCGGCCAGGGATCGCAGGGCCCGACCATTTTCGCCTATGGACCGTGGAACGAGGGCAACCCGCCCAAGGCCGGAGCGACGGTCAGGGCGACCACGCTGCTGCAATACTCCAGTGTGACCGACCAGGTGCAGCACAAGCTCAAGGGCTACCACCACAGCGACGAGTGGTCGGGCGGGGCGTGGTTGACTTCCGGCGGAAGATCGGCGGTAGTCTTCGTCGGCACCAAGGGCCAGGGCAAGTGCTGGTACGGCTTCGCCAACGGCGTGGTCTGGCCCGAGGAAGGGCCGTGGCCCCCTGTGCCGGAAGCGCCCAACGATCAGCGCGGCTGGTGGTCCAGTTCGTTCACGGCGCAGATTGTCTTCTACGACACGGGCGACCTGGCCGAAGTTGCCGCCGGCCGGAAGAAGCCCTATGAGGTGCAGCCGTTCGCGACGTTGGAGATCGAAAAGCTCTTGTACCGGGCCAGACCGCAGCCGGAGTTCCATCATGTGGGCGCGGCGGCATTCGACCGGCGGCGGGGCTTGCTCTATGTGATCGAGTTCCGGGGCGACGAGGACAAGTCGCTGGTTCACACCTGGTGGGTCAGGCCCAAGGTGCCGGTGCCCGCCGCCGGATGACCGTCATGTGATGTTCGAGAGCCTGGCCACAAGACGGTTGCCTTGGGCCGCCGCTTGCGGGTAACATTTCATGTATGAGCGACGTGCTGCAGAAACCTGGCCGCTCCCGGGCATCCGACGGCGCCGAGGCGCTGGACGACCGGCAGCGGTACGTCCTGGGTCGGCGGGCGGCCTGGATCAGCATTGTGGGTAACATTCTGCTGGCCGCGGCCAAGGGCCTCCTGGCCTCGGTGACCGGCAGCATCAGCCTGTGGGGCGACGCCGTTCATTCGGCCAGTGACTTGATAACCAGCTTGATCGTCCTGGTGGGTCTGCGCATCGGCCGCCGGCCCGCCGACGCGCGTCATCCCTACGGCCACGGTCGTGCCGAAATAATTGCCACGCTGGCCGTCGGCATCCTGCTGGCCCTGGCCGGCCTGCAACTGGGCTACAAGAGCGTTCAACGCATTCTGAACCCACCCGAGATAGGAGAGGCCCTCGGCCGCAACCTGATGATCGTGATCGCCGCCGGGGTGCTGCTTTCAGCAGCCGCCAAGGAGTGGATGGCTCGCTACTCGGCGCGGGTTGGCCGCAGGATCGGCAACCCGTCCCTGAAAGCCGACGCCTGGCATCACCGCTCGGATGCCCTTTCGTCGGTGCTCGTGGCCGTCAGTCTCGGCGGCGCCGCACTGGGTTACTATCGCCTCGACGCCTTCCTGGGCCTTGGTGTCTGCCTGCTGATAATGATCTCGGCGGTCCGACCAATTCTCCGGTCTGCCTCCTCCCTGCTGGGGGAAGCGCCGCAGGAAGAGTTGGTCGCAAAGATCAAAGCGGTCGCCCAGGCCGTCCATGGCGTGAAGAACATCCACGCGGTGACGGTGCACGATTACGGCCACAGAAAAGTCGCCTCGATGCACGTCACTCTGCAGGCCGAGTTGAACCTCGATCAGGCCCACCGCGTGGCCTCGGAAGTTGAGTCGCAGGTGACCCAACAGCTTGGCCTTTCGGTCCTCGTGCACGCCGAGCCCCACAGCGAGCAGCCGACGGACTTCCGGAGGGCCGGCATTCGCGAGGCGGTGCGGGGACTGCTGACCAGACATGCCTCGATCGTCAGCTTCCACGCCTTGAGCATTCTGCCTGAGGATCACGGTCTGGAGGTGGAGTTCAACGTGCACATCGCTCCGGGGACGCCGATTGAAACGGCTCATCGTCTGGAGCACGACCTGGGCGACCTGATGGTCCGCGAGGTGGGCGACCTGCACGTTCACGTTCACGTCGAACCGTGCCAGTTGAACTGCCGGGTCTGTCCCGACACCTGCGGCGTCCGGGCCGCAGAGCCCGCCAACGACTCTGCCTGACCATGAGAGTCCGAGCTATGCCGGCCGGCAGTTCACCCCCCCCAGGGGCGGCGGCCTCACTGCCTCGACGGCGGCTGCCAGAGATCGATGGCCCCGATCACCTGGTCGGTGTCCGAGCCGTCCGGCACAAGGCGAATCGACATGCGGTTGACGTAGGTGCCCTTCTTGATTCTGACCACCGGCCGGCCGGCGCCGCTGTCGGCTCCGGCGATGGTGGCCCCAATGGTCAGGTACTTGAGGCGGCTTGTTGCCCGAGTTTCCGCGGGCTCGAGAGCATCCAAGTCGAAGAACAATTCGTTGGCGCATAACGGGGCCCCGGCCGCCGGCGAGAGACGCCTCAGTGCCTGGCCCTGCCAGTCGGGAAAGTAGACCAGCAGCGACCGTCCGGGGGCGAAACTCTGGACGACCATGTGATCGGCAAACCGCTCGGCCCGGCCCAACTCGGTGAACGGGCCCTGGTTTCCCCGATCGGCCTTATAGAGCACCGCCCGGTCCGGCTGCAGGTTCAGCAATTGCCGCGGCACGTCGCCGGAGAGATCGGACGGCCAGCTCAACGCTTTGGCGACGGGGGGCAGGAGTATCTTCTGGCCTTCATAAGGCTGGAAGATCATCGTGAACAGCATCGTTCGGTAGGCGTAGATTTCGCGGCCGCAATGAGTCAGCGCCACCAGGTCGATGCCCTCCCCCTGGCGATCGATGCGGAGGTACAGATCGCCGGTGATCACCCCGTCGCGGAATTTCTCGTAGGCAAGCGATCTGACCAGCCTCGAAGCCACTCGCTCCATGACCTGGTAGTGCAGGTGGACATACCGGTAGCGATCGTCCTGCCAGGTCGAAGAACTGCTCGGCCGCCTGAACTTCAGCCCGATCGTGTTGAGCGTGGTGGACCACGCGCCGTCGACTGAGACCGAGGGAAAAGCAAACATCGGCAGAATGCGCATCAGCGACTTTCCCATCTCCAGATCGATCGCCGGCGGCGAGTCCTGCACGGAGGCCTGACCGTCATAGAACTTCAGGACTTGTTTTCCGGTGTAGGACTTGGCGCCGCTGCTGGGCCAGACTATCAGCGCCTTGTTGTCGCTCGAGATTATGGGCACGGCGCCGTCGCTTGGCGCCTGGAGAGCAATCGGCCACAGGATTCCAAGGAGCAGTCCCACCGCCGCCCCGGCGACGACGAGGGCGCGGTCCCGGCTGAACGGTCCCCACAGGTAGTAGAGGATGACCCCCCCGAAAGATGCCCGGAGCAGCACCACCAGGGCGATCCAGCGGAACGTGGCTGTAAAGAAGATCAGGCCCAACAGGGCGGCCGCCACCCAGAAGGTTTCGACGGCGATTGCGGCTGGGGCTCCACGCTCCCATTTCCAGAGCAGCACCGCGGCGGCGACCAGGTGAACCAGCAGGGCCAAGGCCGGCAGGCCCGTGTAGGCCCAGAAGTAGCGCGAGGCGATCGGGAAACTTCCCTCGGTCATGAACAGCAGGATCGTTCCGGCCAGAAAGGTCAGCAGGTACAGGGCCACACAAGACCAGATCATGATTCGTTTGGCCATACGGACCTCCTCAACTGCGAGTCAGCGTTTTCTGCTGCGCCGCGTCATTTCCCGCCGGGTGTCGCGTTCGGTGTCGCGGCGCTTGATCGTCTCTCTCTTATCGTATTGGCGTTTTCCCTTGGCGACGGCCAGTTGAATTTTGGCCTTTCCCCGTTTCCAGTGCACATCCAGCGGCACCAGCGTATAACCGTCGATCACGGCCCGGTCCAGGACGCGCTTTATCTCGCGGCGGTGCACCAGGAGCTTGCGCGGCCGCCGGGGATCGTGCTGGACCTGGCCGGCCTGCTTGTAGGGTCCGATGTGCATGTTGTAGAGGAACACCTCGCCGTTGCGGAGCCGGGCAAAGGCCTCCTCGAGATTGGCCTTGCCCAGGCGGAGGCTCTTGACCTCCGAACCGAGAAGCGAAATGCCGGCCTCCAGGGAGTCTTCGACAATGTAATTGAACCGCGCCTTTCGGTTGCGGATCACGGGGTTGCCTCCACCGGCGGCGGGCTCGGTCTTCTTCTTGGCCATGGCTGGATTATAGCAAAGCGCCGCACGCCGACAACTCAAAGAAATTCGGGAGCCGCCCTGTGGGTGCACCATAAAAAAGTGGCCGGCTTGAAGACGTGGGTGCCGTGGTCACGGTGCTCGTGCCACGTAGCGAGCTTCCGGCCTTCGTAGCCGAAGGCACTTCGGCGGAGCAGGCACTTCGCAGAGTAGTATCTGTGACCACGAGGGAGGGGCGAACTCGCAAAACGCGGCTACACACGCTCCCAGCCACGGCACCGGGGCCGACCGGAGGGCGGCCTGCTAATCCTGGCCCGCCTCCTTGTCGGAGCTTTCCCACCGCGGTTCGATGCGGATGAGTTGGGTCTCCTTCTTCTTGAAGCCCCGCAGGACGAACAGCACGATCTCCTTCGGTTTCTTCTCGACCTCCTTTTCGAAGATCGTCTTGAAGTCCTCGACCGTGGTGATCTCGCTGCCCTGCACCTTCTTGACAATGTCTTCAACCTGCAGCCCGCCGGCCTCGGCCCAGCCGGCCGGCTCGATGAAGTGGACCACAACACCCTTCTCGTCGTTCGGCAGTTCGCGACCGACGGTGTCGTTCAGGACCAGCTCACGGACCGTCAGCCCGAACTGCTTGTTCTTGTAGCGCTCGGCCTCGGCCTGGGTTTTCGGCTGCTCGCCCAGAGTGATCTTGAGCTTGACCGACTTGCCGGCCCGGAAGACCTCGAACTCGACTTCCTGGCCGATCTTCAGCTCGCGAATCTCGTTCTGGAACGACTTGACCAACTGCCCCTCGGTGCCAGTGATGTCCTTGCCGCCGATTGCCAGAATGATGTCCTCGGCCTTCATGCCCCCCCGGGCGGCCGGGGTGCCTGCGATGACGCGGCCGATCTGCACGCCCCGGCGGTCGCCGAGACCGAGGAACTCGGCCAGGTCTTCACTGACCGGGCCCAGGCCCCCAACGCCAAGCCAGGGCAGCTTGACGCGTTTGCCGCCCTGGGGCGGGTTCTTGACGCGCTCGATGAACCGCTCGGTCGGCCAGACGATCTGCGTGTTCCCGGGCCGCGGACGGGCGTTCGTCCCGCGGTTCAGGGTGTGCATGGCCACCAGCCCGACGACCTTGCCGTCCAGCGTCACGGCGGGCGTGCCGGGCAGGCCGAGTCCGCCGCTGACCGGGTAAAGCGTGTAAGGTTTGTCAATCACCACCTGGACGCGGGTCATCTGAGTGGCCACCTTGTAGGCGTCCGGCTCGCCGAGGTTCATGAAGCCGACCACCGGATCGCCGATCTCCAGACGCGCCCCCTCGACAAATTCCAGCGGCGGCAACTGGGGAGCCGAAGCGTCGGTAACCCTCAGGAAGGCAACACGGGCCACGGCGTCCTTGCCGAGATACTCGGCATCGAACGTCTTGAGTTCCCTGTCGCCGGGGATGATGATCTGAAAATCGTGGTACTGGTCAATGGGGTAACGGTCGCTCATGATCAGGCTGCTGAACATCACCAGGTTGTCTTTGCCGACCACCGTACCCAGGAAGCGAAGGTCCACCCGCTGGCCGTCGTCGGCTTCGATGTAAAAAGAGACGATCACCAACGACGGCTGCACTTTGGCCAAGGCCGCCCGGAGGGCCTCGGCCGGCGGGTCAGCTTTGGCTGGTGAGGCCGGCCAAGCCAAGAGGGCCACGGCCACCAGGGAGGCCAATATCCGATAACTTTTCATTCCAGACTCCTAATTGTGAAGTTCCTTGCCATGGCCTTGCCGCAAGCGGTTGCGGTGGGCTCCGGGCGAGGCTACGGCTTTTCCGCCTCGCCGCTCTCTTTTTTCTTGTCCCCGGTTCCACCAGTGTCCGACGACTCTTGGCCTTCATCCCGGCCCGGGTCTTCGTCGTATTCGATCTTCAGCACCTCGACCTTGACCGTCGGCCCGCGGCGCACCTTGATAAGGACCCGCTCCTGTTTCTTCTCGACCGATTCATCGTAGAGTTTCTTCAACTGGTCGGTGTCGGCCACATCCACGTCGCCGACCCGGACGATCACATCGCCGGAGGAGAAGCGCACCTTGTGGGCCGGCTCGCCCGGACGGACGCCGGTCAGGTAGACTCCCCTGGTGTCCTTGAGGTTCTCGCGGATGGCCAGACGCTTGGTGATGTTCTGGCCCACGAAACCCCACTTGTCGAAATTGACCTCGTCGCTGCGGACGGTCGTCAGTTCGGCGGTGGTCAGGGTGATCTCGGCCGGCCGGCCGTCGCGGCGAATCTTCAGGACAACCTCCGTCCCCACCGGCGTGTCGGCAATCAGCCGCCGCAGTTCAAACAACTCCTCGGGGTACCGCCCCGCGACTTTGCGGCCATTGTACTCCAGGAGAATGTCCTGCGGCTGCAGGATGCCGTCGGCCGGACTGCCGGGTTCGATGCTGCCGACGATCGCTCCCTCGGTCTTGCTGACCTCCAGGAAACTCTCGAAGTCCTGCAGGGCCTGGAACTCTGCTCCGATTGTGCTGCGCAGCACCTTCCCGTGGTCAAGGATCTGTTCGACGACGTACTTGGCCACGTTGATCGGCACGGCAAAGCCCAGGTCGTTGCCGCCGCCGCGGGTGTTGATGCCGATCACTTCGCCGCGCAGGTTGGCCAGCGGCCCGCCCGAGTTGCCGGGGTTGATCGCCGCGTCGGTCTGCAGCCAGGTGTTGAACAGCCCGGTCTCCAGGCCGCCGCCGAGGTCCATGGCTTGCGACAGGATGCGGTCGTGGCAGGAGATGATGCCGAAGCTGATCGACCGCGACAGGCCGTAAGGGCTGCCTATGGCCACCACGGTGTCGCCCTCCAGCACGGTGTCGGAGTCGCCGAAGGGGGCCCACTCCAGGCGGAAGCCCTTCTGACGGACCTCGTCCATATCGAGCTGGATAACCGCCAGGTCGGTCCAGGGGTCGGCCCCGACCAGCTTGGCCTTGACGCGTTCCTTGTTGAACAGGGTGCAACTGATTTCCTCGGCCCGGCCGGCGACGTGATAGTTGGTCAGCACGTGGCCCTGGGGATCGAAGATGACGCCTGAACCGACGCCGCCGACGCGTTTCTTCTGGCCGCGGAAATACTCGGTCTTTCGGGCCTCGACACGGACCACGGCCGGATAGACCATGTCGCGAGCCCGCTTGATGACGTTCTCGATCTCGACGTAGGCCAGTCCGCCGCCGTCAGCCTGGCCGACGGACCGGCATCCAGCCAAGCCAGCCAAGCCGGCCAGGGCGACAACACACACTATTGCAGAAGCGACAATTCGATTCACGATTTATTCCCCTGACGGCTGAATCCAGTTCTCCTCTTGTACGAGGCGCCGGGCAAGTTGGGCAAGAATTTTATCGATATTGATTAGGCAAATCCGCATAGGGCCGGGTGGACAGCAAAAAAGGGCGGGACGGTGTTATTCTCTCGTCCCGCCCTCAGGTGGCCGGTGGTGCGCTCGAGAGGATTCGAACCTCCACCCGGTTTGAACCGGACTAGGACCTGAACCTAGCGCGTCTGCCAGTTCCGCCACGAGCGCGTCGGAAGAGGGCATCATAGCGGCGGCCGCGGCTTTGTCAAGTCCGCGCCTCGGGCCTTCGACGCAGAGGCTCGGCCGGTCGATCGGACAAATCGCTTCCGGGGGTTGTATTTTGGGCGGGTCTCGGCAACAATAGGGGGTCGCCCGGACCGCCGGACCGCGCCGGGCAAGGAGAGACCCGATGGCCTACGAACTGACGATCAAGATGGAATTCGGAGCGGCCCACCACCTGCGGCAATACAAAGGCAAGTGCGAGCGGCTGCACGGCCACAACTGGAAGGTCGATATCCACCTTTCGGCCGAGGCCCTGAACGAGGACGGAATGGTCGTCGATTTTGTCGAAGCCAAGACAGCGGCTCGCCAGGTGCTCGAGCGGTTTGATCATTACTACCTGAACGAGGTGCCGCCCTTCGATGCCTTGAACCCGACCAGCGAGAACATCGCCCGGGTGCTGGCCGAGGGGATACAAAAACAGTTGCCCGATGGGGTTCGCCTGACACGGGTGACGGCCTGGGAGAGCGACAACTGCGGGGCCACGTACATTGCCGACGGCAAGTGAAAGGGACGGTGAATGAGCGAAGTGCGGTTACAACTGGCTCTCGATTTTGTGAACCTGAGCCGGGCCATGCAGGTGGCCGGCCTGGCCGTGCCGGAGGGCATCGACATCGTCGAGGCCGGCACGCCGCTCATAAAAAGCGAGGGGCTCGACTCGGTCCGGCAGTTGCGGAAGGCCTTCCCCGACAAGACCATCCTGGCCGACCTGAAGACGGCCGACGCCGGGCGGATCGAGATGGAGTGTGCCGCCAAGGCCGGAGCCGACATGGCCATCTGCCTCGGGGCCTGCAGCGAGGCCACGATCCGCGAATCGATCGAGGCCGGCAACAATTACGGCCTCCAGGTCGGCGTCGACATCCTGGGCGTCCAGGACTACGTTACCCTGTCGAAGAACTGCCAGAGGTGGGGCGCCGCCTTCATCAACGTCCACCTGCCCATCGACGACCAGATGCGCGGCCTGCAGTCGCTGGACAAGCTGCGGGAGATCGTCGCGGCGGTCGACATTCCGGTGGCCGCGGCCGGCGGCATCAACTCCGAGACGGTTGTGGCGGCCATTGAGGCCGGGGCCAGGATCGTCATCATCGGCGGCGCGATCACCAAGGCCGCGGACCCCGCCCGGGCGACGGGCGACATTCGCCGGGCGGCCGACACGCTGGCCAGGGTGCCGACGGAACTGTTCCGCCGGGCCGGGGCCGAGGATATTCGCGAAGTGCTCCTCCGCGTCTCGACGGCCAACATCAGTGACGGCGCTCACCGCCGGCCCTGCCTGGAGGGGATACACTGCCGGGCGCCCGGGGTCAAGCTGGTCGGCCCGGCGGTGACGGTCCGCACCTTGCCCGGGGATTTTTCCAAGGCGGTGCTGGCCATCGACACGGCTGCGGAGGGAGAGGTCATCGTCATCGACTCCGGCGGCAAACCGCCGGCCATATGGGGCGAGTTGGCCACCGAGAGCGCGAAGCTCAAAGGCCTGGGCGGCGTGGTGGTGGACGGGGCGGTCCGCGACACGGCGGAGATTCGCCGGCTGGGGTTCCCGGCCTTCAGCCGCTGCGTGGCCAGCCAGGCCGGCGAGCCTAAGGGGCTGGGCGAGATCGGGCGGCCGATTATTGTCGGCGGCCAGAAGGTGATGCCCGGCGACTGGATGGTCGGCGACGAGGACGGGGTGATGGTGTTGCCCAAGGACAGGGCCGTCGAGATGGCTAACCGGGCCCAGGACGTGCTGGAGAAAGAGAACCGCCAGCGGATGGAAATCATCAACAACCGCAGCTCTCTGGGCCGGGTGGCCGAGCTGGAGCGGTGGGAAAAGAAGGGCTAAGCGGCCGAAGCGTGGACCAGACACACAAGAAACAGAGGAGACGGAAATGCTTGTTGTAGCCGAACGTTTGAACTCGACGCGGAAACGGATCGCCGAGGCGGTAAGCTCGAAGAACGCGGACCTCATCCGCCAGGAGGCCAGCCGACAGGTGGCTGCCGGGGGCGATTACATTGACGTCAACTCGGCCACCGGCGTGGACAGCGAGGTCGACGACATGAAGTGGATGATCGAGCAGGTTCGCTCCGTGACCGACAAGCCGATCAGCGTCGACACGGCCAACCCCGTGGCCATGCGGAGCGGGCTCGAGCTGCACGGCCCGGGGCAGCCGATGGTCAACTCGGTGACCGGTGAGCAGGAACGCCTGGATTGCATCATGCCGCTGGCGGCGGAGTTTCAGACCAAGCTGGTGGCCCTGGCCATGGACGACTCGGGAATGCCGGAGACGGTCGAGGCCCGGCTTGTGGCCGTCGAGACGATCCTCAAGGCCGCCGGGGCCAAGGGCGTGAAGGCCGAGAACATTTACATCGACCCCCTGATCCGCCCGGTCTCGACCAACCCGACCCACG
>JAACEH010000019.1 GCA_011682595.1 Anaerolineaceae bacterium | reverse complement strand
GCGGTGAAGGACTTCGATCTGGAAATCCGGGATCGCGAGTTCATCGTCCTGGTCGGGCCTTCCGGCTGTGGCAAGACCACCACCTTGAGGATGATCGCCGGGCTGGAAGAGATTACCGAGGGAACGATCGCCATCGGCGACCGCGTGGCGGTCGGTCGGGCCGTCGTTCGCCGGCCGGCGGCGTTCCTGTTTGACGAGCCGCTGGGTGACGAGCAGATTGTTCATCTCGAACTGGAGGTCGAAAGCAGCCGGCCGCTGAAGCTGGTCGCCAAACTCGACAGCCATGTTGAGGTGAAGGTCAACCAGCGATTTGAAGCGCACCTGAACATGGAGAAGGTGCATGTGTTTGACAATGAGACCGAACAGAACCTGTCTCTGGAGTCAGGACATGTAGCTAGCAGGCGTTAGAACCTCGGCGCTGCCGACAGGCGGCGCCAGAAGCGCTCTTACAGGGCGTGGTCCGAAGTGGGGTTCTGCTGGCAGTGCTCCACTTTTTTTGTTTTTTGTGCAGCAGAAGCCGGCGAGATAGTACTGAGAAATGATAGCCTGGAAAAGAGGTGAGGAAATACCATGAACGGCGATATGTTACGCCTGATCGACTCGATTGCCCGCGAGAAAAATATCGACCGGGACATCGTTTTTGAGGGCATCGAGGGGGCGCTGCTCAGCGCGACCCGGAAACACTACGGCCAGGCGGTCGAAATCGTTACCGGCATCGACCGCATGACCGGGCAAATGAGCGTCTCGGTCAACGGCGTGCCCATCGAGCCGCGCAGCCTGGGGCGCATCGCCGCCCAGGCCGCCAAGCAGGTCATGATCCAGAAGAACCGCGAGGCCGAACGCGACAGCATCTTCGAGGAGTTCTCCGGGCGGCAGGGCTCGATCGTCTCCGGCCAGGTTTCCCGCATCGAGGGCGGCAACATCATTGTCACCCTCAGCCGCAGCGAGGGCTTCCTGCCGCGAAGCGAGCAGATTCCCGGCGAGGCCATCCACGAGGCCGACCGCATCCGGGCCCTCATTCTCGATGTGCGCGAAAGCGGCAACCAGGTCAAGATCGTCCTCTCGCGGACACACGCCGATTTCATCCGCCGGCTCTTCGAGTTGGAGGTGCCGGAAGTCAGCGACCGGATCATCGAGATTCGGGCCATTGCCCGCGAGGCCGGACAAAGAACCAAGGTCGGCGTATCGAGCATCGACACGCGCGTTGACGCGGTCGGGGCCTGTGTCGGCATTCGAGGCTCGCGGATCAAGAACATCGTCGACGAACTCGGCGGCGAAAAGATCGACATCGTCCGCTTCAACGAGTCGTCGCAGGTCTTCATCGCCAACGCCCTGCGCCCGGCCGAGGTTGAGGACATTTTCCTGAACCACGACATCAACCGGGCCACGGTCATTGTGCCGGAGGACCAGCTCAGCCTGGCCATCGGCAAGCGCGGCCAGAACGTCCGCCTGGCGGCCCGGCTGACCGGCTGGGACATCGACATCATGATGGCCGAGGAGTTCGACCAGCAGCGGGCCAACGCGGCGAAGATCCTGGCCGAGGTGCCGGGCATGACCGAGGAACTGGCCGAGAGAATCTCCGGGGCGGGATTCGTCAGCCTCAGCGACATCGCCCGACTCGACCCGGAAGTGCTGACTCGCTTCGAGGACGTCAGCGAAGAGTTGGCCCGGGACATTGTCAGTTTTGCGTTCGAGTACATGCGGCAGATCGAAGCCGCCGAGGCCGAGGCCAAAGAAGCCGCTGAAGCGGCCGAGGAGACCGAGGTGGCCGAACCGGGCGAACCAGACCAGGAGCCGGACGCTGAAGCGGCGGCCGAGGAGGCCGAAAACAGTCAGGACGCACCGGATGAGGCGGCCGGGGAGTCGGTGGCCGCAACGCCGACTGAGGATGGTGAAGAGGATGCAGTTGAGCCGCAGGTGGCCGAGGCTCAGGAGAACGAGCCGGCCGCGGAAGCTGCAGTTGAAGAATCGCCGGTCGTGGCGGCAGAGGAAGAAGTTGCCGAACAGCCGGCCGAGGAGGCCGAATCGGGCGCAACCGAAGTTTCGCCGGAAGAAGATGATAAAGAGGCCGAGTCCGGAGTTTAGTCTGTCCGGAAGCATTGTCGCGAGCCGAAGCATGATTATGCCGAGGTTTGAGGGAGGCGTTTTTTGAGTGTTCGTGTCTACGCCCTTTCCAAAGAGGTGGGAGTCTCCAGCAAGGTGTTGTTGGAGTACTGCCGCCAGGAAGGCATCGACGTCAAGAGCCACGCCAGCACGCTGACCGAAAGCGAAGCGAAGCGGCTGCGCGGACGCGTCGAGGCCCAGACCCAGGCCGAGCAGGCCGGGGCCACGACCGAAACACCGGCCGAGACGCCGCCGCCCTCGTCGCCGAAACTGGCCTCGCGATCAAAGCCGGGCAAGCTGGCCTTCGCGCCGAAGCGAGGAGCCATCCGTCGCCGTCCGGCGACCCGTGGGACCCTGGCTCCGACCGAGGAGGAAAGGGTCGAGGCCGAAGAATCTTCCGAGGAGGCAGCCGCTCCCGAGGCGCCCCCGGTCCAAGAGTCTGCCGGTAGTGTCGAAGCTCCCCCCGCGGCCGAAGAGATTCCTTCGCCCGAAGTGTCCCCCAAGCCTGAAGAGCCGAAGGCCCAAGAACCTGTTTCCGTCGATGAGTTTGTGATCAAGGTGCCCAAGGCAATCGGCCGCATCGAGGGCATTGTTCCCAAGGAGATTCCGCCTCGTGGTCGAGGCCGCAAGAAGGGCAAGGAAGAACAGGAGAAAAAGAAGCCTCCGCTCCGGGTTCACCCGCAGGCCATGGGTCTGCCGCCGGAGAAGTTGACGGCTCTGGGCGAAGCGGGCCGCAAGGCTCGCGAGGTGGCCTCGCGGACAATCAAGGAGAAGGCGGCCGAGACGCAGGGCCAGAAGGGCCTGGTGGCCGACACGAACCGTCCCAAGGCCGGCCGCAGCGCCATTGCCGGCAGTCGTCGCCGACAGGCCCGTGGCGTGGTGCCTGGAGCTGATGCCGAACCGGACCGCAAACAGGCCAAGCCACAGCGGCGGGGCAGCCAGCCGCGGCGGGCCGACAAGGTTACCCTGGACAGCGACGTAAACGTGCTCGGGTCGGGCCATGTGCGGCTGGAGCGCGGCGAGAAGGTTCGCCGGCCGTTCGGCGAACGGCGTCGCCGCCATCGGGCCGAACGGACCAAGCGGGGCGACGAGGCACTGGCCCGGGGCAAGAGCATCGAGATCCAGGAGCCGATTACGGTCAAGACGTTTTGTGCCGCCCTTGGTGTTCAGGCCGGTCCGGTGATCACGCACCTGATGCGGCGCGGCCTGCTGATTACCGTCAACGAGGTCATGGACACCGAACTGGCCGCGGAACTGGCCGTGGAGTTCGGGGTCGAGTTGAAGATCAAGGCGGCGCTGGACATCGAGGATGCGATTCAGGCCGAGGTCCAGGCCATGGACCGCCATCAGGCCGAGCGGACCGAGTTGCCCAGGGCTCCCGTGGTGACTTTCCTCGGCCACGTCGATCACGGCAAGACGAGCCTGATGGATCGCATCCGTTCGACCAAAGTGGTCGAAGGCGAAGCCGGCGGCATCACCCAGCACATCGGCGCCTACCATGTTGACCTCGGTGAGCGGGGAGTGACTTTCCTGGACACGCCGGGCCATGAGGCCTTTACAGCCATGCGGGCTCGCGGGGCCCAGGTGACCGACATCGTGGTCCTGGTCGTTGCGGCCGATGACGGCGTCATGCCGCAGACCGACGAGGCGATCAACCACGCCCGGGCGGCCGGGGTGCCGATTGTTGTGGCCTTGAACAAGATCGACGTGCCCAACGCCAACGTGCAGCGCGTGCTGGGCCAGCTTGCCGAGCGCGAACTGACGCCGGAACAGTGGGGCGGCAAGACCATTGTGATCGAAACCTCCGCCATAACCGGGCAGGGCGTTGACGATCTGCTCGAAGCCCTGAGCCTTGAGGCGGAGTTGCTCGAGCTTACGGCTGATCCGTCGCGTCTGGCTCGTGGGGCGGTCATCGAGGCCGAGATGCGAGAGGGTCTCGGGGCGGTGATGAATCTGCTGGTCCAGGACGGTACCTTGAAGGTCGGCGACGTGATTCTGGGCGGCCTGGCAGTGGGCCGCGTGCGGGCCATGGCCGACGATAAGGGCCGCAGCATTACGGAGGCCGGCCCGAGCATGCCGGTGAGCGTCAGCGGGCTGTCGGTGATCCCCGACGCGGGCGACGAGTTCTTCGTTTTCGAGAGCCTTCAGAAGGCCCGGGAGTTTGCCGAGCAGCGTCAGATTATTGAGCGCCAAAAAGCGTTGGCTCCGATCCGGCACGTGACATTGGAGAACCTGTTCGAGCATATAGAAGCCCAGCAGATCAGCGAACTGCGGGTTATCATCAAGGCCGACGTACAGGGATCGGTCGAGGTGCTCAAACAGTCGATCGGCGAGTTCCAGCACCCGGAAGTGCAGGTCAAGGTCCTGCATGCGGCGGTCGGTGGCATCAACGAAAGCGACGTCCTGTTGGCCGATGCCAGCGACGCCCTGATCATAGGTTTCCAGGTGATAGCCGACAGCCGAGCCCGCAGCCTGGCGGAGCGCAAAGGCGTCGACATCCGGCTGTACAGCGTGATTTACCAGGTGGTCGACGATCTGAAGATGGCCCTGGAAGGCATGCTGGCTCCGGAGCAACGGCACGATGTTGTCGGCCACGTGGTGGTTCGCCAGACGTTCAAGGTTTCGCGACTGGGAACGATCGCCGGCTGTTACGTGACCGACGGAGTGATCCGGCGAACGAGCAAGATTCGTGTGAGTCGCCAGGGTGTCGTTGTTCACGAGGGGACTCTGGATTCACTGAAACGGTTCAAGGATGACGCCCGCGAGGTGCCGACGGGCATGGAGTGCGGACTGAAGATTACCGGTTTCGACGACATCAAGATCGACGACGTCATCGAGGCCATCGAGGTGGTTGAGGTCAAGCGCACGCTGTGACGCGGTGAGTGACGGCCCATGGTTGTCGGAGTGCTCGAGTTTCGGATGTTCCTTCGCGAGTCGCGTTCGCTTAAGGACAAGCGCCGAGTCGTCAAGGGCCTGAAGGACCGCATCGCTCACCGTTTTCCGGTTTCCATCGCCGAGGTCGATGCACTGGACAATCGACAGCAGGCGCACCTTGGGGCGGCCATTGTCAGCAACGAACGCCGCCACGTGGAGCAGGTGCTGGCCAAGGTTGTGGAGTTTGTCCGCAGGTCGCCGGCGGCGGAACTGATGGATTATTCGATCGAGACCTACTAAAGCCCGGCCCCGCCGGGGAGGACGGATAAGGGCGATGGCTTCTCGTCGCACGCTACGTGTCGCTCGAATGATCAAGGAGATCGTCAGCCGCGTGCTGATGTTCGAGCTGGCCGATCCGCGCATGGGGTTTGTCACGGTGACCGAGGTCGACGTGGCCCCGAACATGAAGAATGCGATTGTGAAAATCAGCGTCCTGGGCGACGAGAAAAAGGGCGCCTTGTGCCTGAAGGCGGTCCGCCACGCCCTGCCTAGGTTACAGAGGGATGTGGCCGGCGGCCTTAGCATGAAAGTCGTGCCGCGGCTGAGTTTTCAGCTCGACGAGACGGTCAAGAAGAGTGTCGAGATTTCCAGACTGATCAGCGAAGCCGTGTCCGAAGACGATGCCTGGCTCGAAGCGGCCGGCGCCGACGGTGAGACGGCGGACGGCGAGGAGGAACAGTGATCATGAGTTCGTTCAGTGAACGAGCCGGACTGCTGAGAAAAGTTCGCAGCACGTTGCAAAGAAAATTCGGCAAGCAGGTCCTGGAGCCGGTCGACGACGTGGCCCTTGAGTTGCTGCAGTTTATTCTCCTTGAAGAGAGTGACCAGGCGGCTGTGGGCAAGGCGATCCGGCGGGTCCAGGAAGAGTTCGCCGACCTGAACGAAGTGCGGGTCAGCTTTCCGCGGGAGATCGCGGCGGCCCTTCCGGGCCTGGCCCGCATAGACCGCAAGGCGGCCCGCATCACGCGGATGTTCAACGCGATTTTTCTGCGCCACAACACGATGAACTGGGACTTTTTCCGGTCCATGGGAGTGCGGGAACTCCGCCAGTACTTCGAGAAAGTCGACGGCGGCAACGCCGTTCTTGGGGCCGCGGCGGTGATGCTGCTGTCGGCCGGCCATGCCGTGCCGGCCGACGCCGACCTGCGGCGGGTGATGGGCCGCCTGGGTCTGGCCAAGCGGGGCGAAGACATACCGTCTATCCAGGCCTTTCTGGAGCGTGCCTTGCGGCGCGACCAGGGCTATGAGATGTGGGCCCTGCTGCACCGCCTCGGCGAATCTGTCTGCCAGGTCACGACTCCGCAGTGCGGCAGGTGTCTGCTCAGCGCCGTATGCCCGACGGGCCGGAAACGACTGGCCCGCAAGAAGAAGGCCGCCGTCAAGAAGACGGTCAAGACGACCGCCAAGAGCACCAAGACCGCCAAGAAGGCGAAGGTGAAGAAGGCGGCCAAGAAAACCCCGAAGAAAGCGACCTCTAAGACCGTAAAGAAGAAGGCGGCCGGGCAATCGGCGGTCGGAACAAAGGTGAAAAAGAAAGCGACGAAGTCCACCCGGTCGGCGTCCAAGAAGGGCAAGAAGACCAGGAAAAAGGCGAAGAATAAATAGACCCTCCGCGGCGGATACTTCAGTACCGATGCCCGGGCGTGGCGACAGGAGAACGAGACGATGGCCGGAAAACTGAAACTAGGCATACCCAAGGGAAGCCTTCAGGAATCGACTTTTGACATGATGCGCCGGGCCGGGTTCGACATCCATTCGAGTTCGCGAAGCCTGCGGCCGACCGTTGACGATCCGGAGTTGGAGATTATCCAGTTCCGGGCCCAGGAGATGAGCCGCTATGTCGAGGACGGCGTGGTCGACGCCGGGCTGACCGGCAAGGACTGGATTCTCGAGAACGGCAGCGACGTGGTGGATGTGGCCGATTTCGTCTACGCCAAGGCCAAGCTGGTTCCCGTTCGCTGGGTCCTGGCCGTGCCGCAGGAATCGAAGATCCAGAAGGCCGAGGACCTCGAGGGCGGCATCATTGCCACCGAGCTGGTCAAGACGACGCGCAAATACTTCGCCGATCGCGGCATCAAGGTGAAGGTCGAGTTCTCCTGGGGCGCCACCGAGGCCAAGGCCCGGCTGCTGGACGGCATTGTTGAGGTCACCGAGACCGGGTCGAGCCTGCGGGCCAACGGCTTGCGGATTGTCGAGACGCTGCTGGAGAGCACCACGCACTTCATCGCCAACAAGGCGAGCTGGGACGATCCGTGGATGCGTGAGAAGATCGAGAACCTGACCCTGCTGCTTCGCGGGGCGATGTCGGCCCGCGAGAAGGTGGGCCTGAAGATGAACGTGCCCCGCGACAAGCTGGAGAAGGTGACCGGCCTGTTGCCGGCCGAGAAAAGTCCGACCGTCAGCAACCTTCTGAATAGCGACTGGGTGGCCATCGAAGTCATCCTGCCGGAGGTGCAGGAGCGGCTGCTGGTGCCGCAACTGAAGCGGGCCGGGGCGACGGGAATCATCGTCTATCCGCTCAACAAAGTCATCCCCTGAGGCGCGGGGCTGACAGGGGCGTCGGTCAAGGAGCAAGTGAAGTGGGCACGACCATCCGCCGCATTTGTCGCCGATCAATCACTCATGGCCACGCCAGCGTGGGCCATGCCACCCAAGCCACCCAAGCCACCCAAGCCACCCAAGCCACCCGCCTGACGGCCGCCCTGCTGTTTGTCCTGTTCGCCTTGTCCACCCAGGCGGCCTTCGCCCAGACCGAGGACGCCGGGCCACAGCCCGAGCAGCCCGCCGCCGAGAAAACCCCGGAGGACGGTTCCCCCGCCGAAGAGCAACCCACCGAAAGCGACCAGGCCGACCAGGCCAGCCAGGGCGATCCGGAATCGTACTACCATTACGCCCTGGCTCGCCGGCACATCGATGGTGGCCGCATCGACGAGGCGATAGCGGAGTTGGAGAAGGCCGCCGAGCTTGACCCCCGCAGCACGGTCATTCTGCGGGAACTGGCCAAACAGTATCTTCGCAAGCGCAACACCAGCAAGGCCCGCGAGCTGTACGAGAAGGCGGTCGGGATCGACCCCGAGGATGCCGAGTCGCTCTACGAACTTGGCGACCTGGCGCTGCGGGAACGCCTTGAGGAACAGGCGGCCGAGTATTTCCAGCAGGTCATCGACAAGGCCCGCCCGCCCCGGAGCAATCGTTTCCGTGCCCTGGCCCTTTATCAATATGCCGGGCTGTGCGAGCGACAGGACAAACTGGCCGAGGCGGCCGGGTTGTACGAGCGGCTGGCCCGTTGGCTCGGCGATGCTCCGGCCAGTGCCCAGCGGGACCGGAAGCTGGTTCGGCTGTTCGGCCTGCAGGAGGCGATGGTCGGCCGGGCCATGCAGATTTACATCCGCCTCCAGAGGCCGGACAAGGCCGTCAAGCTGATCAAAGAGATTCCCGGACTGCTCGAACGCCCGGGCCTGGGCCCGCGACTGGTTCTGATGCTGATCAACAGCAAACGTCACGACCTGGCCCTCGAGGTGGCCCAACTGGTGCAGCAGCATCGGCCCAAGGAGGCGGCCGGCTACCGCCTGCTGGCCCGCGTGTACGACGAGACCGGCGACCTGGAGGGTTTCTTCGCCGCCTTCCGCAAGCTGGCCAAGGAGCATCCCGACCAGAGCATTATCCACCTGCTGCTTGGCCGCAAGCTCCTGGCCACCGGTGAAGAGGCCGAGGGACTGAGGATCATAGAGTCCATTCTCGGCGATCAGGAGGCCTTGTCGGAGAAGGCTTCCGATTCGCCGCTGCCGGCGATCGTCCACGACCTGCTCGGCAAGGACAAAGAGCAGATGGCCCTCGGCGTGGCCCTGGCCATCCAGAAGCGCTGGCCCACCGACCCCGAGAGCTACGGCCTGATCCGCCTGGTCTACGAGAAACTGGACGACCGCCAGGGATTCATCGGCCGCTTCCGGAAGTTCCACGAGGACCATCCGCAGATACCGACCATCGCCCTGCTGCTCGGCGAACAGTTGCTCGAGGCCGAGCGGGGCGACGAGGCCATGGAACTTCTGGAG
Organism: Anaerolineaceae bacterium; assembly: GCA_011682595.1. Next base: position 4,285 of record JAACEH010000019.1, on the reverse strand, counting down.
CCGCTTCTTGACAGCAGCGACCCCAAGTTGGCGGCCACGGTCTGGAAGATTCTCATGGCCTACTACCGCAAGGCCGGGCAGTCGGCCGGAGTGCTGAAGCTTTACGCCAGAACGATTTCCGAAAAGGCCGACAGCGAGCGGAAGTTGAAGGACACTTACCAGCGGCGGCAGCAACTCCAACTGCTGTGGCGGACACAGGATTTGGCGGCAAAGGAGGCTCGCAAGTTGCGCGGGCGGGCCGAGAAGCTGGACAAGGAAATTGAGCGATTTCTGGGTGATGCCAGGAAGCTGGACGAGACGGTCGGGCTGCTGGCCGAGTTTGTGGACTCGGTTGAGGACCGGCCCGTGGTTCTGAAGGCGGCCCGGGTCCTGCTCAAAGACGACCTGGAAGACGGCGTCGGGCCGAACTTTGTGCTCGGGATGCTGGCCCAGGTGGACGATCCGGCCGCTGCGGCCGAGGACTTTAAGGCGGCCATAAAAATCGATCGGCGGTTTGCCCGCAGTTACGAAAGGCTGTCGGCCGTTCTGATCCGTCTGGACCGCCTGATGGACGCCCTGGACACGCTCCGCGAGGCCGTCGACCGCATCCAGATGCGGAGTTGGAAGGGCGTCTTCTTCCGGCGGCTGGCCCGCCTTTACGAACTCCTCGACCGCGACGCCGACGCCATCATGACCTATCGCACTGCGATGCGGCTGAATCCCGCCGACGACTTGTCGCGATACCGCCTGGCTGGCGTGCTGGTCCGCATTGAACAGGCCGAGCAGGCCCGGCTGCTGGTCGAGCAGGCCATCCGCAGCAACCCCGACGACCCGCGACCATACATCGAACTGGCCATCTTTCTGGATGATCAGCAGGACACCGACGGGGCCTTGGCCGCCGCGGATCGCGGACTCCGGGAGATTCCCGGGGCCGGCCCGTTGCTCTACACCAAGGCCTCGCTGTTGTTGGGAAAAGGCGAACACGAGGCGGCCCTGAAGATGGCCGAGCATCTGGCGGAGGTCGAAGGCTTCGAGGACCGGGCCCTGCGGCTGCGGGCCAACGTCCTCATGTCGATGAAGAAGTTCAAGGAAGCCAGGAAGATCATCGACCGCCTGATCGAGAAGGACCCGAACGATATCGCCCACCGCTATCTGTTGTCGGGCTACTACGTTCGCAAAGGCGACCAGGACAAGTCCGCCGATGTGCTCAAGGCGATCCTCAAGGACCACCCGCGCGATTCGGGGGCCAACAACGATCTGGGATACCTGTGGGCCGACCGCGGAGTCAACCTCCCCGAAAGCGAGCGGATGATCCGCCTCTCTCTGCAGGAAAACCCCGAGTCGTCGGCCACCCTGGACAGTCTGGGCTGGGTCCTCTACAAGCAGAACAAGCTCGATCAGGCTCTTGTTTACCTGAGGCGCAGCGTGCGGCTGAATCCGCGGACCAGCGCGGTCATATGGGACCACCTGGGCGACCTGCTGGTCCGGCTGGGTCGGACCGACGAAGCCCGGGAGGCATACGAAAAGGCCCGGGCCTTGCTCGACCGGCCGAACTACCAGTTGGACCACGACGAGGTGAAGACCGTCAAGACGCTGCCCGGGAAACTGAAGGCCATCAATGGCGGCAAGACGGTGCCGGTCGCGCCGCTCGGCAAGGGCGTGAAGTAATCCCCGCACCAGGGACGAGGAAGGAGACTATGGCAGGACATTCTCATTGGTCACAGATCAAGCGAAAGAAAGCCGGCGTTGACGCCAGGCGCGGAGCCCAGTTCTCCAAGGTGACCAAGCTGATAACCGTGGCGACTCGCCAGGGCGGGGCCGACCTGTCGATGAACCTGACCTTGCGCTACGCGATCGACAAGGCGCGGTCGATCAACATGCCGCGCGACAACATCGAGCGGGCGGTCAAGAAGGGAACCGGCGAACTGGCCGGCGCCGCCGAGATCAAGCCCCTGCGCTACGAGGCCTACGTTCCCGGCGGGGTGGCCGTCATGATCGACTGCCTGAGCGATAACCGCAACCGGACCGCCGGCGAGGTCCGCAATATCCTCGAGAAGCACGGTGGCAGCCTCGCGGCCACAAACTCCGTGGCCCACATGTTCCAGCGCAAGGGCGCCATCACTATTTCCGAGGAGACCGCCGGCGAGGACCAGGTCATGGAAATCGCCCTGGAGTACGGGGCCGACGACGTGACGACTTCCGACGGGCTGCACGAGATTACCTGTGGGCCGGAGGCCTTCGAGGAGTTGGTCGGCGCCCTGGAGAAGGCCGGGATCAAACCCGATCGGGCGGTGGTCGAACCCGTGCCGCACACCACGGTGCCCCTGGACGCCGTGGCTGCGCGGAAGGTGCTCAAGGTCATGGACCTGCTGGAAGAACACGATGACGTCAGCGAAGTCTACGCGAATTTCGACATCGCCGACCAGGTGATGGCCGAGATCGAAAAAGGATAGTATGCCGGGAAACCAATCGCCAATGGCCGACCCCGAGAAAATCGTCAAGCTGCTCGACCGCAAGCCGGTCCAGGCGATCTTTCGCCGTATCACGCGACGGCGCGGCGACGGCGGCTGTTTGCTGAGTGATTTCTTCCGGGCCTATGCAACCACGACCGGGCGGATGAGCTTCGGCCAGAGATTGAAGTTCGCACTTCCCCTCCCTGTGGATCACCGAGTATATCCGCAAACGGACCGGCGCTTCGCGAGAAGGGCTGCGCGAGAAAGTCTTCGGCCACGGTCCCACGGCCCGGGCGATCGTCAATACCGTCCGCAGCGTCGGGCATTACGGACTTACCGAGCCGCAACTGTTCGTCGCCCCGCTGATGGTCGTCTGGAACTTCACCCAGGCCTGCAACTTCAAGTGCCAACACTGCTACCAGAACGCCCGCCAGGCCCTGGAGGATGAGTTGACGCTCGAGGAGAAGATTCGCGTCGTCGACACGCTGGTCGACCGCGACGTCTCGATGCTGGCCTTCTCCGGCGGCGAGCCGCTGATGGGCCCGCACTTCTGGGAGATCGCCAAGTACGCCGGCCAGGTGGGATTTCACATGTCCGTGGCCACCAACGGGTCGCTCTGCACGTCCGAGAACGTGCAGCGGCTGGTCGATTGCGGCATCGGTTACGCCGAAGTCTCCCTGGACTCGATCGACCCCGGCAAGCACGACCACTTCCGCGGAGGCGCCGGCTACTGGGATGCGGCGGTCCGCGGCATCGACAACTGCCTGTCCAACCCCGGCATCAAGACGGGTGTCGCGACGACCGTGACGCGGCTGAACATCGACGAACTCGAGAATATCATTCAGTGGGCCATCGACCGCGGTGTCGACACCTTCTATGCCTTCAACTTCATTCCCACCGGCCGCGGCCGCGATTGCGTGGACCTCGACCTTTCGCCCGACCAGCGGGAACGGATGCTGGGGATTCTGCAGAAGACGCTTCTGGAGGACAAGATCGCGGTGATGAGTTCGGCCACCCAGTACGGCCGGGCCTGCATCGAGTTGGGCGACGCCGATTCGGCCATCAACACCGGTCATTACGGCTACTCGTCCGGCCGCAAGACGCGCATCCTGGCCCGCTACGTCGGCGGCTGCGGGGCAGGGCGGTGCTACTGCGCGATCCAGCCCAACGGCAAGGTCACGCCCTGTGTGTTCATGCCCATCGAGATCGGCGACATTCTTCACGACGACTTCCAGGAGCTCTGGCTGAACCATCCGCTGCTCGGTGTGCTCCGCGACCGCGACGACCGCACCGGTCACTGCAAGGTCTGCGACTACAAGCTCTATTGCGGCGGCTGCCGGGCCCGCAGTCACGGCTACTTCGGCGACCTCCGCAAGAGCGACCCCGGCTGCAAGTTCAACCTCACCGAATGGCAGGAAGTGCTCGACTCAGTCGCAACCGAACCCACCGAAAAGACCGCCGCCGGAAGCTAGAGCGGATTTCAGTTTTGCGTAGCGTGGGTGCCATGGTCTGGCGCAGCCAGGCCATGACGAACGTTCGGGAGACGATCACGGCCTGACCTTCGGTCAGACCGTGGCACCCGCCAAGCTGAGTGACGAGTGGGTAGGTCGGGTCAACAGACCCGACATCGCTTATCGAAAAGACCGTCGGGTCTGTTGACCCGACCTATGCCTATGCAAAGCGGCTAATCCGCGTGGTGATCGAGGGCCATCTGGGCTTCAAGGGCAGCGCCTTGCCAGAGGACGTCCTCGTCTACGCGGAAACCCGGGTTGTGGTGAGGGGCGGTGATGCCCTTTTCTGTGTTGCCGACGCCCAGGAAGACCATGGCCCCGGGAACCTTGTCGAGCACGTAG
>JAACEH010000221.1 GCA_011682595.1 Anaerolineaceae bacterium | reverse complement strand
GGCCGCCTGAAGGCTACCTACAAACGTGACGTGCACCCGCCGGGTCTTGTCCGGCCGTGGCGAATGCTCCACGACTCTCGCCACGGCGGAAGCTCCACGGCGGGGCTTGCCCGCCGTGCCACAGTCATTTTATTGTGGCGCGTCAGCCGCCCGGCCCCACAAGCCGCCGCACAGCCGTGTGTGGCATGGCACAATAGCAGTGTATCCATTCACAAGCGTGACCTGCGCCCGCGATGCCCGGCGATTGGATTTCTTGCTTGCGGAACCGCCGGAAGAAGTCTAATGTCTTGCCCCGCTGGAGAGCAAGGCCGGGCCATGAAGGAGATTCAGACGATGGCTTTTGCGAAGGATTTTCTGTGGGGCGCGGCGACGGCCTCTTACCAGATTGAAGGGGCAATCGGCGAAGACGGCCGCGGGCCGAGCGTGTGGGACAGTTTCTGCCGCCGCGAGGGGGCCATCTGGGAAGGTCAGTCGGGCCAGGTGGCCTGCGACCATTACCACAAGTGGGCCGAAGACGTCGCCCTGATGGGCCGCATCGGCCTGAAGGGCTACCGCTTCAGCATCGCCTGGCCGCGCGTCATGCCCGAGGGCGCCGGGCAAGTCAACCCCAAGGGCCTGGCCTTTTACGACCGGCTGGTCGACGCCCTGCTGGCCGCCGGCATCGAGCCCTGGCCGACGCTGTTTCATTGGGACATGCCCCAGGCGGCCTTCGATCGTGGCGGGTGGCTCAACCGCGCGAGCGCCGACTGGTTCGCCGAGTACACGACGGCCGTGGTCGACAAGTTGTCGGACCGCGTGCGAAACTGGTTCACGCTGAACGAGATCCAGTGTTTCATCGGCTTCGGCCATCGCGACGCCATCCAGGCCCCGGGCCTGGCCCTGTCGCGGGGCGAGTGGCTGCAGGCCGGGCATCACGCCCTGCTGGCCCACGGCCGGGCGGTCCAGGTCATCCGCAGCCGCTCCAAGGGCCAGTGCCGGGTCGGCTTCCCGGCGGTCGGCTGGTCGAAGATGCCGGCCACCGACTCACCCCGAGACATCGAGGCGGCCCGGGCGGCAACCTTCGCCGTGACCGACGAGGTGGTCAACAACGCCTGGTGGATGGACCCGGTTTACCTGGGCCGCTATCCCGAGGACGGCCTGGAGTTGTACGGCCCGGACGCCCCCCGGGTTCGCCAGGGCGACCTGGAACTGATCGGCCAGCCGCTGGACCTCCAGGCCTTCAACACCTACAACGGGCAACTCGTCCGCGCCGGCGCCGACGGCCGGCCGGAGCGGGTTCCCCTGCCGACCGGTTACCCGATGAACTTCTTTCACGGCTCGATTACGCCGGCCTGCCTGTACTGGACCACGAAGTTCATGTACGAGCGCTACAAACTGCCGGTGGCCATCAGCGAGAACGGCATGAGCAACACCGACTGGGTCCACCTGGACGGCTGCGTGCACGATGCCGCGCGGATCGACTACCTGCGCCGCCACCTGCTGGAGCTGGAGCGGGCCGGCGACCAGGGCGCAGAGCTGGTCGGCTATTTCCTGTGGTCGCTGATGGACAACTTCGAGTGGTCGCACGGTTACAAGCAGCGTTTCGGCATCATCCACGTCGACTTCCCGACCGGCCGGCGGACGCTGAAGGATTCGGCCCTGTGGTACCGCGATGTAATAGCCACCGGCGGCGCGAAGTTGCACGAAGAGTTGTAAGGGGCGGCCTTTGCCCGGAACCTGCGGCCAACCGGCGGGTTTAGGTTGAATCGTGGTGCGGGTATCATTCCGCCGTGACAAGACATGTTTGTGCTCAAGGAGATGTTTAATGAAAGTTCTGGTGACCGGGGCCGGGGGATATCTCGGCCGGGGATTGGTCGTTCCGTTCGAGGAACATGGATACGATCTGCGGCTGATGGACGTCGTGCCTTTCGAGAGCCCGCACGAAACCGTGGTCGGCGACGTGGCCGACCTGGAGACGGTTCGCAAGGCCCTCGACGGCTGCGAGGCAATTGTCATCGCCCACATGGCCTCGCGGCAGGCCGGCTCCTACGATACGCCCGAGGCGCCCTTCAACGCCAACGTCAAGGGCACGGCCAACCTTTTCTTCGCCGCCGTCGAGCAGGGCGTCCAGAGGGTGGCCCTGATCTCCAGCACCGGCGTGCAGTACGGCTACGACCGCAGCGATTTTCTGGACCGTCACAAGCCGATGAAAGGCACAGGCCTCTATTGCCTGACCAAGGTCTGCCAGGAGGTGATCGCCGAACAGTACCATCGCGAGCACGGCATCAAGGGGGCGGCCCTGCGAATCGGTTGCGTGGTGGACGGCGACACGGCGTGCGACAAGTACGGCCGCAAGTTCGAGACCCGCGGCCTGGCCCTGACCGACCGCCGCGACATCGGGGAGGTGGCCCGCTTGAGCCTGGAGTGTCCGGACATCGAGTGGGAGATTTTCTACGTCATCAGCACGCCGGAGGCGCCCAAGCTCTACGACGTCGATTACACCTGCCGGCGGCTCGGCTGGAAGCCCAAGTACGATTTCACCTGGCTGCCGCTGGACGAACCGGCCGAACCGGCCGGCTGAGAGATCGCACCACGGCCCGCGGCGTTACGGGACGCGCCGCTTCAGGCGCACCACCCGCTGGTGACCGGCCAGGTCCTTGCGAATTCCGACCAACTCGAAATCCTCATGGCCGGCCAGCCGCTCGCGCACGGCGGCGGCCTGGTCGTAACCGATCTCCATCAGCAGATGGCCGCCCGCGGCCAGGTGGGCCGGCCCGTCGCTGATGATGCGGTCGATGATGTCCATGCCGCCGGGGCCGGCCGCCAGAGCCTGGTGCGGCTCGTGGTCGCGAACCTCCGGCATCAGCGAGGCCATGCCGGCCTGGCTGACGTAGGGCGGATTGACCGTGATCAGGTCGAACTGCCGCTGGTTTTCGCCCAGCCCGGCCAGCGGGGCGAACAGGTCGCCCTCCAGCAGCGTCACCCGGTCGGTCAGGCCGCAGCTCTCAACGTTTTCGCGGGCCACCGCCAGGGCCTCGGCCGACAGGTCGCTGGCCACCACCCGGGCCCTCGGGCATTCATCGGCCACGGCGATTGCGATGCAGCCGCTGCCGGTGCAGAGGTCCAGCACGCGGGGCTGGGCCGGCGGCGGGGCGGCGGCCCCGGTGTCGATCAGCTCTTCGTCCGGCCGGCCGCCGCGGTCGGTGAACTCGCCGTGATCGAATTGCCAGCTGGGCCGCTTCCCGGGCTGCAGGATGGCCAGGGCCTCGTCGACCAGGATTTCGGTTTCCGGCCGCGGGATCAGAACCGCCGGAGTGACCTTCAGGGTAAGGTTGCGAAAGTGAACCTCGCCCAGCAGGTACTGTGTGGGCACGTGGTCGGCCCGGCGACGAACCAGCTCGCGAAAAGCCGACCGGGCGGGGTCGGTGACCCGGCGATCGTGCTGCACGTAAAGTTGGATGCGCTCGACGCCCAATGCGTGAGCCAGGAGCAACTCCGCCTCCAGCCGCGCATCGTCGATGCCCTTGGACTCGAAGAACCCGCGCGTCCATTCCAGCAGACGAATGATCGTCCAGGGTTGCCGGCCGTCATGCTCTGGTCGTGATTCTGGCTGGCTCAAGGCGACAAACCTCTCCTGTCAGACAACGGCCCACCTGCAATCGGTTCCCTGCTCAAAAGCTCGGCACCGATTCGGGGGGACGCCCGCCCCGTTTCCTCGACCACAACTTTACATGCCGACCGGCCCAAGTCAAGCCCGCAAGTACTCCTGTGCAGGCTTCTACGAGTAACAGACGCCGCCCAGCAGCAAGATAGTTCGCCGGGTTTTCCCGGTCTTGCCATC
>JAACEH010000220.1 GCA_011682595.1 Anaerolineaceae bacterium | reverse complement strand
TTTGCTGGTCGAGCACAAGCTTCCGCAGATCGCCGACTTCCTTGAGAACCTGGGCATTTGTCGTGCCCGAGCCCGGGGCCTGGGCCATCACGGGTAGTCCGAGAGAGGCAACAATAACCAAAGACGCAAGAACCACATAAGGCTTCCTCAAGTAAGTCATGCTCTTTCTTCCCCCAAAAAAGGTTATTCACTTTCCCCTGAAGTCGGGAATCACATTTCCTGGTTTAGGTGTCCCCGAACAATGAACAATGTTAACAACGGATTGAGCAATCAGAGGGCCATTCGCATGGCTGCAACTTGCTCGAGGCCCCGAAGCACAATGGACTTTGTCACACTTGCCGCCTCCCGATACAGATGTGAGACGGCCCTTTCCAAAACACGATCACAGAATCGGGCGGCCCACCGGCCCAGGTGGTCGCCCAGAAACTGTTCTTCCAGTTCGAGACAGCGGGCCAGCCGGCTGTGCCCCGGTGCTTCTCCAGGAGCCTTTGCACACTGGGCCCATAGTTCCGCCTCCAGACCGCTCAAACGCTGCATGACCTCCAGTTCGATTGCGATGTGGTCCGGAATGCCGCCCCAATGGCCCTCGAAGGACAGCCCCATGGTCTCGATAAACCGTTTGACCCGCGACGTGGACTCTCCCCACAGTTGCCCTTCTCCATCAAGATACACCGAGGCGTACGGCGACACGTGGGGTCCCGGACCGACAAAGAGGCGAGTATACTCCTCAGCGAGGCGTTGGGTCACGGCCTGCAATTCGCCCGAAAGGTCTTCGCCCACTTCAGAGCCGAACAGAGGCGAATTTTCCGCCAGTTCGGGAGACCTGAGCCGGACAACCGTTTCCGGAGCCGGCACGTCCCCAAAAACAATGGCCAGGAGGCCGTAGCAATCGCTGCGGCTGACAGCCTCCCGATGCCTCCCCTCAAGGAGTTCGGGCAAGGCGAGGAATTTTCCCAGCCCTGGGTTGGTCATGCCTTAGTCACCTTGACAACCGTGTCCATGAAGCGCAAGGCGCCCGCAATGGGGTCACCGGCGTTGGGAATGAGCCAGTTCACATGCACCCCTCTTCCCTCGCGCCACACCGTCGGCCCCTTGTCTTTAGAGCCGACGCCCCACCATTTGTGTTTACAATCAGTTTCGCAGATGTGGCCGTAATTCTCGCTGCACGACTTGCCGGAAGCATAACCGCCGTACGCCCAGTGCCCCATGTGGTGCGAGATGGCGATCACGCCGGGGGCCACCGCTTCGCTGACGCGGGCCTTGGTGACGATTTCGCCCACAGACGACTTGACCCTGATCAGCTCGCCGTCGCCGAAGCCCCGCGAGGCAGCCGTCTGCGGATTGATCCAGGCGGGATTCTCATGATATATCTCCGTGAGCCACTTGCAGTTCTCGCTGCGGGAGTGGGTCTGGACATTGACCTTGAAGGTGGTCAGGAACAGATCATCCGACGACATTTTCTGGTGCTCAGGAATGGGCATCCAGGACGGCAGGGCGTCAAATCCCTTATCGGCCAGGGCCTTGGACCTCAGTTCCAGCAAGCCCGTTTTCCACCTGTGTTTGTCGGGCGGAAAGCCCTTGCGGGCCTGGCCGTCCCCGCACCGTTGGGCCACGTATTGCTTGGCCGCGTGTTTACTGTCCAGTGAGGAATAATCCGTATCCGCCGCCTGCTTCTTGTAGTAGACGCCTGTGGCCTCGTCGAGAACGGCGCCGCTCACATCCCTTGTCTTGGCATGGGCGTAGTAGGCCGCTTTGGCCTTCTTGTCATACCAGGCCCCGTGGGCCTTCATGTAGGCGAATCCACCGGCCTCTTTGACGCCAGGGGTGTTATCGCAGCAGTCCCTGACAAACTCCTCAGCCGAGTCAAAGCCCAGGTCCAGCCCCAGCCGCTTGGCGATGTCGCCAACAACGTCGCAGAAGTTCCGCACCTCGCCCAGGGGCTTAACCATCGGCTGCCGGATATAGTACTCCGGAACCTGGCTCGGGCAGACCATGTCTTCGCAGGTCCAGCGCTCCAGGTAGGTGGTGTCGGGCAGCACCAGGTCGGCCAGTTCCGAGCTCTCCGACAGTGCAACGTCGACCGCCACAAGGAAGGGCATCTTCTGTTCATCTTTCATCAGGTCGATGTTGGCTTGCACGTCCCCGTTGGCGTAAACCGGGTTGTAGCAGAAAAACATGTAAATCTCGGGACGTTCCGGGCCACTGCGGATCATGTTGAAGACCTGGTGCGAGGAGTGGTGCGTGGGGTATGCGTAGGCCCCCTTATGACCGTCAAGCAGGTGGAGCTTCTTGGCCTTGGTCTTGGGCTTAGGGAAAGTGGATTTCCACTTGGCGCCCACGGCCCGGCACCGCCCCCCCGGGCGGTCGATGTTGCCGGCAATGGCTTCCAGCATGAAGATGGCCCGCTCAGTCTGCACACCGTTATAGTGCATGACCGCGCCGCGGTAGCTGATGCACACGCCCGGCTTGGCCCGGCCGTAGGTCAAGGCGATGTCGCGGATTTTCTCGGCCGGAACACCGCTGATTCCCTGGGCCCACTGTGCGGTGTATTGAGCCAGATGCGTCTTCAACTCCTCGACCGTTACGTTGGTGTAGGTCTCGATGAACTCCTTGTCGTAAAGACCGTTTTGCATGAGCACGTTGCACATGGCCAGAACAACCGCCAAGTCGGTCCCGGGCTTGACGGGAACCCATTCGGTGGACCTGGTCGCCGTATTCGACAGACGCACGTCGAAAGTGTACATGGGCACGCCACGGGCCATCGCCGAGACGCAGCGCTGAGCCTCGGGCACGTGGTTGGTGTGGCATTCCAGAACGTTGCTCCCGAAGTTGAGAATACACCTGGTGTTCTCGAAATCCCAATTGTCGTAGTGGCTGCCCCAGGTGAGTTCCTGGGCAACCCACTTCGCCCCTTCGCAGATGCTGGTGTGGTTGCCTATGGTCTTGGTGCCGTAGGCCGCCAGGAAATGGCTCTTGATGATCTTGCTGTCGGAGCCTTTCATGCGACCGTAGTGGAACATGAAGTTCTCCGGCCGTCCTTTCTCGCGAAGCTCTTTGAGCCCCTTGACTTTGCGCCCTGCGATTTCGCCGCCCTTGACCAGCAGATCGAGGGCTTCATCCCAGGAGATTTTCTGCCACCTGCCTTGGCCCCGCTTGCCTACTCGTTTCAGAGGGTGGAGCAGGCGGTCCGGATTGTACAGGATGTTGACCCCGGCCTGACCCCGGGCGCAGAGCTTGCCGCTGGTGCGCGGCAACTCAGGGTTGCCCTCGATCTTGACCAGGCGGCCATCTTCCACGAAGCCGACGATCCCGTCCCGGGTTACACACTGCCAACACGCTGAAGGAACGGCTTTGCGTGTGGAACGGCTCGACGACAACCCGCGATCATTGTCTTCTCCAAGAACAATGTTTCCGGAGAGAGCCCCTAATCCAAAGGCGCCGGCGCCGGCAGTGGCCGCCACAAGAAAATCGCGCCTAGACACGTTAGTTGACATGGACCTTTCCCTTTCCTTTTCAACTTTTTGGAATCGCTTCACCACCGAAGACAATCACAAAACGCAGGGCCAGTGTGCCGACCAGAATAAGCACCGAAGCAACCGCGGCGGCAAATCGGCCGAGGTTGGACCTGGCAAGAAGCAACAACGGAACAACCAACCCCAGGCCGATGTATACCCCCACGAAGAGCAAGCCGTACCAGCCGCCAAGAATCGTGGCCGCGACTTCAGCCCCATGACCCCCGAGCAACAGTGCGACGGCCTCGACCAGAAGAAGCACCAGGTCGACCCCGATGATGTAGGCCAGCACCCTGGTTATGGATCGGACTTTGTCCCGCTCCAGCCCCGCCAACACGGACAACAACGTGGTGGCGGCCAAGCCACAAGCGACGGCCGATACCAGAAACAGAACCGGCAGCAGGGCGGTATGCCAGAGGGCGTGGGCGCGCATCTGGTAGAGCACGACCCCGGAATAGAGGCCTGCCGCTATGGCGGGGATCAAAGCCACGATCCCCAACCGTTTCAGAGAAGCGGTCTTGCCCCTCAGCAGCAGCCAGGCGTAGAGAATCGAGCAGGCCATGAAAACGTTGACGATCCACACGCCCCAGGAGGCGACGCTGCTGGGGTTGAAATAGACCAGGAAATGCCAAGCCCTCATTGGCCGGCCAAGTTCGGCAAACAGGCAGAGTCCTCCCGCCATGGCCGCCAGGGGAGCAACAACTGAGGCGATCTTTTCTGCCTTCTCATACCCCCGGCCGCCGAACCACCGCAGGCCGACGGCGGTCACCATAGACCCGCTGCCCAAGCCCAGAAAAAAGATGTAAACGGCCGTCAGGGCGCCCATTGAAGGGTTGTGAAAAACATTATAGAAGACGTTCTGCGGCATCGTGATTGCCTCCTTCCCTGGTAACGTGGCCGAAAATGGCCTGATTAGCGGCGATGTAGAACACCCTGGGTTCTGTTCCCATCTCCGGCTTGATTACCTGGGTGGGTTGCGACGCAACCAGGCGAGCGATCTTGCTGTGCGGGTCGTTCAGGTCGCCG
>JAACEH010000219.1 GCA_011682595.1 Anaerolineaceae bacterium | reverse complement strand
ATATCCCACGAGCGAATGTCGCTCCCGGTCACCTTGAGCAGCGTCGTCCCGTCCGGCAGCTTCACCCTGAAGCTCGCGACCTTGCCCTGGACGATCGAGTAATCGACCTGGCAGTGCAACCTCAACACGCCGAGGCCCATGTGCACCGTGCTCTTCTGCTCGGCGAAGACCTTCGGCTCCAACTCCACCTCCGGCGCCTTGGGCAACCATTCGACGGCCAGCTCGCCCGCCTGCCCGCCGAACACCGAGACGATGGTCGTATCCTGTTTCTCCTCGGTCCTGACGGGAAACTTCGGGTTGACTGTGACCTTCAGCGACTTGCCCGGCAGCGTCAGGACCGTCGTCGAAACGGTGGCCCCGGTCAGCGGCAGGCGAACGCTCCTTTTGAGTTCCTTGCCCTCCACCGCCGCGGCGAACTCGATCTCCAGTTCCAGAGTTCCCTTGCGCAGCGAGAAGACGTGGTATCCGTCCAAGCGCCGCACCACCTGGACGCCGTCGCGGCCCTTCCTGACCGTCACGTCGGTGACCGCGATCGAGGCCGGCAGGACGAACACCTCGCGCATCTCGGAGGTCTGGCTGTCGATCACCAGCTTGATCGTCCCTTCAGCCACGCCGCCGCTGACCTTGACCTCAACCTCGCTTCGGCTCAGCACCACGTCGGGGTTGACCGGCGGCGGCAGCCAGCCCTTTGGCGCCGGCTCGGTCGCGTTCACGGCCACAGCCTCCTGCCCGGCCGCCGGCATCGCAGGGCTGGCCGCCGTCTGAGCGAAGGTCGCCGCGGCAAGTGTCGCCATGACGATCACCACAGCGGCCAACACCGGAAATCGTTTCGCTTGTCTCATCTCGAATCTCCTCAAATTTCTTGCCGTGTGGCACGGCCGGTCTTGTCCGGCCGTGCCGAATGCTCCATGGCCCTCGCCACGGCGGGCAAGACCCGCCGTGCCACAAATCGTCGAACCGTGACGCTCAGTTAACTTCCCACTACAATCCGGCCGCCATAGCGCCGACGCCGGACGACATATTGTCCCAATGTCACTACCAGGCCGATGACCGCCAGGCCGGCCAGACCGTAGACCGTGTACCCGGCCCCGCTGCGGGCGGCCTGCACCTGGAATGTTCCCTCGTCGCCGCCGCCCACGCTGAAGGCCCGCCCGAACAGGTAGGGCATCGTGCCGCCGGAGGGCAGCTCGAGCCCGATCGGCAGGCTGCCCTTGCTGCGGCCGCGGGTGACCGTGCCGAACGATATCTGCTCGCCGTCGGTAGCCGACCAGGCCCGCCAGCCGCCGCCGCGCTCATCCTTTTCTCCGGTGGCAGGAACATCGGCGGGCCGGTTCTTCTCGGGCTCCAGCCTCGCCCCCGGTCCCTTTCCCCATACGCCGGGAAGTTCCTCTGTTCTAAATAACTCAGCCCTTTTGTACTTTGGCTTACCGGACGCCTGGACGTCGGTGACTTTAACTCCCGCAATGCTCTGGGCCCTACGAACAACTTCGGCCGCCTGTTTCTGAAGAGCCTTCTCGAGGGCCTTCTCACTCTTCCCCCGCAACTGCTGAGGCGTGTAGCCGGGAGGCGGCTGGGCAGACTCCCGCAGGTCTCCCCGGAGATCGGAAAGATCATCCGCCTCAGCGTCCTTCTCGTCATAGCTCCAGCCGTATGTCTCTCGGGCCAACCCCTTCAGCCGACTGACTTCCGACTGCTTGAGCCTCTCATCCAGGTTGCCCCGGCTGCGGCGCCGCAGACTCCGCGCCTTCTTATATGTGTCGGCGAGTTTCGCGGCCCTGTCTTTGTCCTGGGCACCGGCGGCTCGGCCGAGATCTTCTCTGAAAATCTTGTTGTCGACCGACCCCTGGCGGTAAAGCTCTCCCGCCAGGCGCTTCCGGTCCTTCTTACCAACCCAGTCAATCCTCTTGTCATTCCGCAGAACGTTGAAGCCATCCTCGCTACGAGTGGTCAGCACCACGGTTGTGTCGGTCAGTCCCTTCGCCTTCCTGCCGGCGACGTGGTACTCGGCGCCTTCGGCCTTCAACTCGTCAATTACCGTCTGAGGCACCAATTCCTTTTCAACAAGGACTTCCAGCGACTCCGGATAGTAGGCGTTTAATTGGCGGTATCTTTCCAGTGCCATTGAGACCTTCCGCAGCCTGGTGTCGCCATAACCGCGCGACCGTTTTGACCACGCGTCTTCAGACGCCAGGCGTGCCATCTGCAGTCCGGAGGAGGCGACGCTGAGGAGGACAATCCCCGCCCCGATAACGATGGCGATTATGGCCGCCCACCGCAGCACAGGCCGATTCCAGGCAACCCGGATGACCCGACCAGCGGGAGCGATCACCCGGCCCGCTGCACTGAAACCGTGCCGGACCAGGACCCACACCAGGGCGGCAATCACGACCAAACCCGCCAGGCCCAGCAGTCCCGCCAAGGCGTAAGCGACATAGGGCTGCACAACCGGCCAGCCCCTCCGCCAGCGCGACGAGTCGGGCGAGAACATTTCTTCTGTGATCGGCGACGATGCCTCGGGCGGCGCGAGCAGCAGTTGCATGTTGCCGGTCTGCCGTCCGATCTCCGGCCGCAGGTGATACCCCGCCGGCAGGTAAACCTCCCAGCTCATCGACCCGGTGGGCACCTCGATCCGCGGCGTCTTGAACTCCAGGTCGACCGCCTGCTCATCGAGGGCGTTCATCTTTTCGGTGTAGACGATGGTCAACTCGAACGCCCCATCGGCCTCACCGCGGTCGCTCAGCGGAATCAGGTAGCCATCGGGCTCTTCGCCCACCACCGGCTTTACGGGCCGGCCGTTGACATAGGCGCCCCACAGTTGCCGCGAGTCGGGCAACTGCAACGGAGCGAACTGTTGCCTGGTCTTCTCCAGGGTCAGCGTCATGAAGGTGACCGCGGTGCCGTCGCGACCGAGCATGGTCTGCAGCAGGCAGTCGGTGGCCTGGATCTTCAGGACCGCCGCCTCGCTCAACTCGCTGATGGCCAGGCCCAGCTTCCAGTCGCGGCCGCCGAGGCCGGAGTATTGCAGAATCTGGGTGATCGGGATTTTCGCCCTGGCCACCGCCGGGGCGTCCTCGGCTACCCGCAGGTGGCCCTCGGTGGTCACCGAGATGCTGACCTCCCCGCTTTCCTTGCCCACCAGGATGGTGCCCTTCTGGCTGACGGCGCCGAGCAACTGCGGTTCCTGATGATAGACCAGCGGCGTGCCGGCATCGATCAGCCGATCGTAGGTCACCCGGAGCGGGTAGGTTCCCTTGCGGCGCTGGTTCAGAATAACGGTCCAGGTGTTGGTCTGCCGGTCGAGGCGGCGCGAGCTGATGCCCGGCCCGTCGACCCAGGAGTTGACGGCCCAGCCGGGCAGACGCACGCGGAGCACCGAGAGGCCCGCCTCCAGGATGTTGCAGGTCAGGGTCGTCTCAGCCGCAATCTCGCCGTGCCCGAGCCTGAGCAGTGTCGCGGCCACCGTGCTGACCTGCGCCACCAGGGGGTCGATCTGCAGCCGCAGCGACCAGGCGGACGAGAACTCGTAGGCAAGCGCGCCCTCGGGAACGGGGCCGCCGGGCATGATTCTCTGGGACGCGTCCAGTTGGGACACCCCCAGGAAGACCTCTGCCTGCGCCGCCGGCCACCCGCTGCGGCCCGGGGCCGCCGGGCGAAGGCCCTGGTCGGAAATGACCTGCTGCTTGATGTCCGCCCGCGGCACGACCAGCAGGCTGCCGCTCAGGCGGCGGACCCCGGGAATGTCGATCGACCCGACGCCCAACGGTTGCCCGTAGTCGACCGCTTGCCGGGCCTCGAGCGTAAAGCCCACCCTGCCGATCGTGCCCTTGGTGAGCGTGACCGTAAGTGTCGCCTT
>JAACEH010000018.1 GCA_011682595.1 Anaerolineaceae bacterium | reverse complement strand
ACTCTATGTCGGCATGGGCCACGGCGATTTCGTCAACACGGCCGAGCAGGTGGCGGCGAACCTCGGGGCCAAACTTAAAGAAGAGGGTAAGAGCAAGGAGGAGATCGCCGGAGAGGTTGGCAAGATCAGGCCCGTCGGCGAGGTGTGGTGTATCGATCTGGCCAGTAGCAAGGTCGACTGGAAGTTTCCCGTGGGCCGCGTCGTGCTGGGGGCGGTGGCCGTGGACGGCGACCAGGTCTATTTCGGTTCGCGCGACGAGCACCTTTACCGCGTGAGCACCGACGGCAAGAGCAGTCGCAAGTGGAACGCCCAGGCCTCGATCGTCACCTCGCCGGCCGTCGCCAAGAAGCACGTCTACGTGATGACCGAAAGCGGGCAGCTTTACGGACTGGACAAGAAGAAGATGTCGCTGGTGTGGAACGTTTCGCTGAACACGCCATCGTTCAGTTCGCCGACCGTGGCCCGGGGGCACGTTTATGTCGGGTCGACCGGCAACGGGCTGCTGTGTGTCGGCCGGCCGGGACGCGGAAACGTGAAACCCATCTGGCCCGGGGCCCTGGGCGGGGCCGGGAAGGCCGGATGGCTCGACGACAGCATGCTGCCCGCTCGCGGCGCATACTCGTGGGGCTACGTTGGCCAGACCGGCCAAGCCGACGACAGCGGCCGGAAGCCCGCGCCGCCGGAGATTTATGCCCCGGCGGCCTATGTTGACGGGGCTTTCTACGTGGGGCTCAATCGGCCGGGAACCTTCGGTCTGGCCCGGCTGGACGCCGAGCAGAAAGCCGGCGAGAAACAGTCCGGGGACGAGAAGCCCAGGAACAAAGCCGGCGGCAAACTGGCGCAGAGATGGCTGGCCCGGTCGAAGAACGCGGTCTACCTGTCGGCGGCGGCGACCGGGGATGCGGTTTTCTTCGTCGATGGCCGCCCCGGTGACAGCGGGCGGATGCTGCGGCGACTGGACGCGGAAACGGGCCGGGAGCTTTGGACGCGCCCGGTGGCCAGCGCCGCCGGCGGCGAGCTCGTCATTACCTACGACAAGTTGTTTATCGCCGACACGGCCGCGGGGTTGACCTGTCTGGACGTTGCCGGGCCTGCGGCGGCGAAGGAACTCTGGCGGGCCGAGGTCGGCCCCACCGTCGGGCCGCCGGTGGTCACGGCGGACATGATTATCGTCGCCGTGCGATCGCCCGCGCAACTGGTGATGCTGGATCGGGCCACGGGTGTGCCCCTGCTGGCCGTGCCGCTGAAATTGGTGCCGCGGACCGGGCCCTTGCTGATGGGCAACCGGGTCTGGTTCGGGACGGCCGGGGGCGTGGGCTGCTACGACCTGTCCCGCAGCAGAATGGCCGAGATGATCGACACCGGCGCGGTGGCCACGCCTCTGGTGGCGACGACGGACCGGCTGGCCTGCGTGAACGAGGCCGGCGAACTGGTGGTGATTACCCTGGAGCCAATGGAAGAAGTTTTCGATTCCCAGAAGACGCCCAGGGGCAAAATAGACGCCTTGCTGGCCGGTTACGCAGCGGCCGGCTGGCCCGCGAGCACGGAGACCCGTGACGGGAAGCTGGTCATTGTTCGCCCGCAATGGCCGACGGTGCAGCGCGTGGCCGGAGCCCTGACTTCGCTTCCCCCGGTGCTGACCGACGAGGCGGTGCTGTTCGCCGCCCGGGGTTCGCTGCGCTACTGGGACCTGGAGTCGCATAAGAATTCGCAATGGGCCCGTATCCGGGCCTCTTTCCCCGGCCGTCTGACCTCGCCGATGATCGTGGCCGACTCTCACGTTTTCTTTGCCACGGACAAGAAGGGACTGGTATGCATGAAACCGAAAAGAAAATAACCGAGGCTTCGCGGTTGATTTACTTTTTCGGGGACAAGACCTGCGAAGGTGACCCGAATCGCAAGGACGTCCTCGGCGGCAAGGGGGCCAGCCTGGCAGAGATGAGCTGCGCCGGGCTGGCGGTGCCGCCGGGTTTCACGATTTCGATTCCCTGCTGCCGGTACTATCACCAGCACGACGGCCAGTGGCCCGACGGGCTGGAGGGCGAGTTGCGGGCCTACGTGGCCCGGCTGGAGAAATCGACCGGCAAACGGTTCGGCGAAGGGGCGGACCCTCTGCTGGTTTCGGTTCGCAGCGGGGCGGCCCAATCGATGCCGGGCATGATGGACACAATCCTGAACTGCGGCCTGCACCCGGGTTTGGAAGACCAGGCGCCCGACGAGGCTCACTTCTGGGCCGTCTACGCCCGGTTTATCCAGCAGTTTGCGGGCACCGTGGCGGGCATTGCCATTCCCGAGTTCGACCACCTGGCCAAGAACCTCGGCCGGCCCGCGGAGTTCGAGAAGGCCCTGGCCGAGGCCTATATCGATCTCTACGAGCGCGAGTCGGGCCGGAAGTTTCCGGTGACCGCGTGGGAGGCCCTGTGCGAGTGCATCAACGCGGTCTTCGAGTCCTGGGACAACGAGCGGGCCCACATCTACCGCAAGGCGCACGGTCTGGGGAACCACCGCCGTCAACGTGCAGTCGATGTTCAACTCGCGGGTCAGCGGCATCGCCTTTACGGCCAATCCGTCCAGGCCGACCGCCGAGGAGATCATCATCGAAAGTTCCTACGGTCTCGGCGAATCGATCGTCTCGGGCAACGTGACGCCGGACCGCTTCGTCCTGGACTACAAGAGTCTGGAAATCAAGGAACGAGTGCTGGGCCGCAAGGACCAGGTCATGACCGGCCTGGTCAAGGACAGCGAGGGCCATTCGTTCGACCCCGCCGCCTCGTCGCTGACCGAGGATCAGATCACCGAGCTGGGCCGCCTGGCGCTGAAGGTCGAGGAGCACTTCGGCTTCCCGGTCGACATCGAGTGGGGGCTGGCCAACGGCAAGTTCTCGCTGCTTCAGTCGCGTGCCGTTCGCGGGCTGGACGTGGCTCGCGACGTGGAGGTGGGGCGGCAGGAGGAAATCAGCCGGCTGAGACGCCTGGCCTCCGAGTCGCGCAATAAGAACAAGGTCTGGATCGTTCACAACCTGGCCGAGACGCTCGAGGCGCCGACTCCGCTGACCTGGGACATCATCAGCGGCTTCATGAGCGGCAACGGCGGCTTCGGCCGTATGTACAAGGACTTCGGTTACCGTCCCAGCGAGAGGGTCTGCCGGGAAGGGTTTCTGGAGCTGATCTGCGGGCGAATCTACGCCGACTCGGACTGCACCTCGGAACTGTTCTGGGAAGGCATGCCGCTGGAGTACGACCACCAGGAAGTGCTGGCCAACCCGCGCCTGTTGGAGGCGGCGCCGACGAAGTTCGAGGCCGAGCGGGCCGACGAGAAGTTTCTGCTGCGGCTGCCGGGCACGCTGGTGGCCATGCTCCGTTCGAGCCGGACCATGAAACGGGCTCGCCGTGAGGCGACCAGGGTTTTCGAGGAAGTCGAGTTGCCCTGGTTCCGCCAGTACGTGAGCGAAAAGCGCGAGCAGAACCTGTGGGAACTCTCGACTTCGCAGGTGGTGGCCGAGATACACGACCGCATCCGGCGCGTGCTCACGGACTTCGGCAAAGAGTCGCTGAAGCCCGGATTCTTCGGCGGCTGCGCCCGGGCCGAGTTGGAGACCATGCTTACGCAACTCCTGGGCGGTATCGAAGGCGAGAAGTTGACGCAGTTTCTGACCTCGGGCCTGGCCGGCGACACGACGGTTGAGCAGAACGCCATGCTGTTCCGCGTTTCGCAGGGCAAGGAGACCATGGAGGCCTTCCTGGATCGCTACGGTCACCGGGCGGTCGGCGAGATGGAACTGGCCAACCCGCGGTGGCGGGAGGACGACTCCTACTTGCGGCAGATCGTCGAGAACCAGGAGATTGCCGAGGGGCATTCGCCGGCTTCGCTGCACAAGCAAAACCAGGAGCGCCGCGAGCAGGCCATGCGAGACCTTCCCGACCTGCTGGCTCAATGGGGCGGCAGCTCCATGGGCGAGGAGATCGAGGAGTTGGCCGCCGAGGCGCAGGCCCTGCTTCCTTACCGCGAGACGGGCAAGCACTACCTGATGATGGGCTACGAGCTGATCCGCATGGCCATCCTCGAGCTGGGCGGGCGGTGGAAGCTCGGCGACGACGTCTTCTTCCTGCACCTTGATGAACTGTTGCAGTTTGAGAGCGACCGCGAGCGGTTGGTTCAAGAGATCGCCAAAGGCAAGGTCCGCTGGCGGTCCGCCCGGCGGCTCGACCTGCCGGAGGTGATCGACTCCGAGGAACTGGACGACCTGGGCCTGCCGCGCGAGATCGAGGCGGCCTCGGAGATGGAGGCCCTATCGCTGGCGGCCGGCGTGGTCACCGGCACGGCGCGGATCATCTCCAACCCTAACGAGGCCAAGAACCTGGGCGACGATTGCATCCTGGTCTGTCCCAGCACCGACCCGAGTTGGACGGCGCTCTTTACGACCATCAAGGGTCTGATCGTGGAGCGCGGCGGAGTGCTTTCCCACGGGGCCATCACGGCCCGGGACTTCAGCATTCCCGCCGTGGCCTGTCCGGACACGACGCAGATCATCAAGGACGGGGCCAGGGTCCGCGTGGACGGCGACCGCGGCCACGTTTCGATTATCGAGGACTGACGACATGGACCTGCTGGACATGCTGAATAAGTTTCTCCTTTCGATTGGCGACCCGCTGCTGGGCTGGCTGCTTGGCCTGCCACGGGACGTCGCCCTGTTCATCGTGGCCATCGGCACGGCCCTGATCCTGACCGTGGTGCGGCTGCTGGCGACCAACCAGGACCTGCTCGGCCGCTGCAAGAAAGACAAGGCCCGGCTGAAGCAGCTCATGCGCGAGGCCAAGACAAGAGGCGACAAGGAGGCCATGGCCCGGTACCGGACGACCATCGGGCAGATCGGCATGAGAAGGATGAAGGCCGAGGGCAAGCCGCTGCTGGCCTCGGTTGTTCCCATTGCTATCCTGGCCTGCTGGTGCCTGGCCCGGATCGCCTACCTTCCCCTGACTCCCGAGGAGCCCGTGCAGGTGAACGTCTACTTCCCGGCCGGCGAAATCGGCAAACTGGTGCACATTGTGCCGCAGGAGGGGCTGGAGGCCGAGGACGGTTGGATCCGGACCATCGAGCGCGACGTCAACGAAGAGGGAAACGAGATCGACAGCGGCGTCGCCCGCTGGAAGCTTTTGTGTAAGAAGAGCGACAAGGCCTACCTTCTGCAGATTCGTCACAATGGCAAGACCTTCGAGAAGAAGCTGTTCGTGGACGGCCGACGCTATGCCGACCCGGTCAGGTTATACGAAGACGAGTCGATCATCTGCAGTGAGGTTTACAACGTGAAGGACCGCGACGTAAAGGGCCGCGAGTACAAGCCGTTCGGGATCGTCCCCGGGATACCCTGGCTGGCCCTGCAGCCCTGGATTGTGGGCTACCTGATTATTGTCCTGCCCTTCTCGTTTCTCCTGAAACCGGTTCTGCGCATTCACTAGGGGCACCCATTGGCCCGGGTCTGGACGAGCTTGCGGGAGATGGTAGGATAGCTGAAAAGCAGCCACGCGGTCTATATCACTTGGGCGACTTTTAGAGGAGGTTCCCATGGCCCGATGTTCCCTATCACTGGTGGTTCTTGTGCTGTTGGGTTCAGGATGTGTGCCGGCGCCGGAGAAGCGGTCCGACATTCTCCTGGGGCCCTACGTCAACAGCGTGTCGACGAGCAACGCGAAGGTTCTCTGGGTCCCGCGCCCGGGAGTTAATACGGAGGCAAAGCTCCTGCTCGATAAAGGGCAGGCGGCCTCCGAGGCAACGGTGGCCAGTCGCACCACGCCCATCGCGGGCCGTCGCGAACAGGTGCACGAGTTGGGGCTGACGGGCCTGGAAGCGGGCAAGACCTACCGCTACGTGGTCAGGGCCGGCCAGGAGCGGGTTGAAGGCGAGTTTACCACGGCTCCGCCGCCGGGCTCGCGGCAACCGTTCAGGTTCGCCGTCTATGGCGATACGCGAAGCCTTCCCGAGCGCCACCGCAAGGTGATCGAGGGCATGGCCGGCGACCTGCCGTTTGCCTTCCTGGTTAACAGCGGCGACCTGGTCGCCAACGGGACGGTCTGGCGGCATTGGCAACGCGACTTCTTCGGCCCGGCCCGCCGGCTGCTCAACCGGACGGCCCTCTGGCCGGTGCGCGGAAACCACGAGGGCGACGCTCTTCTGTACCGCGACCTGTTCGATCTGCCGAACAACGAACTCTACTACAGTTTCGACTATGGCAACCTGCACTTCGTGGTGCTCGACTCGAACCTGGACGGCCCGGACGCGGTCGGAAATCCTCCCGACCCCGAGATGCTTGCCTGGCTCCGGCGCGACCTGGCGGCGACGCAGGCCGAGTGGATCATAGTCAGCTATCACGAGCCGACCTTCAACATCGGCGGTCACGCGAGCACCTGGGGACAGCGCGACCTGCTCGGGATTCTCGAAAAATACGGGGTGGACATGGTGCTGAGCGGTCACAGCCACATCTACGAACGGTTTCTGCCCATCGGACCGCGCGGCGGCAAGCCCGTCATCTTCGTCGTCACCGGGGGCGGCGGGGCGCCGACTTATGACCTCCGCCCGAGCCCGATCCTGGCCCGCTCCTCCCGCGAGTTGCACTACTGCCTGTTCGAGATCGAGGGCAACACGCTGAAGATGACCGTCAAGACGCCGGGCGGCAAGGTGTTGGACGAGATGACCCTGGTCAAGTCGGGGCAGTGGGCGTTGGATGTGCGGAGCGATGGGTCGCCACCGGCCGAGGCCGGTGCCGAGGCCAGGGGTTTCGAGCGCCTGGAACTCGTGCGCTCCAACGGCCGTTACCAGGACGAGGTGATGCGTCAGGCCGTGGCCACCCAGGATGCCATCGACCTGGCCTTCATCGCTTCGACCGGGCTGAGTGGAGATTTCTCCGAGACGCCGAAGCCGGGCGCTGTGACCCAGGTGACGATCGAGCCCTTTCATCCCCTTGCGAAAGAGGCCAAGATCCGGTTCACTACGGTGACCGATAGCCCGTGGCGAGTCGAGCCGGCCCATTTCCTGGCCAAGGACGCACCGTTTAAGCTGCAGGTGCGGGCTCCTGAGAACCTGGTCGTTACAGAGGGAGCGATTGATCCGCCGCTGAAGGTTAATTTCACGGTCACCTATCGCGGCCTGGTCTACCCGGGCGACAATCGCCTGGTGCACCTGTCCAAGGATACCATCCGGCGGTTGACGCCCCCGCCCAAACCGGCCGATGTTCCCTATGCCGCCGATCCCATCGTCATTGACGGTCGTCTCGATGACTGGAAGGGGATTGGGCCGCTGGTGCTTCCGGCGACCAGGTCGGCGAGCAGGATCACGCGACTGGCCTGGCGCAAGGATGGGCTGTATGCGGCTCTCGAGGTTCGCGACAAGAAGATCGAGATCAACCCCGGTGCCAGTTGGACGGCCGACGGCCTGGAGTTGTTCATCGAGGGCGACCATGCCCGCAGCTTCGATGCCCGCAAGAACGCAAGCGCCATGAAGTGTGTGGTCTATCCGCTTCCGAACAACGGAGGCGGCAAGGCAGGTGTCGAAATGTCGTACGGACGCTACAAAACCCGTCCGCAGATTATCACCGCCGCCTGGCGGAAGAGCATCGGCGGCTATACGCTCGAGCTGTTTATCCCCGCCGAGGTCCTGGCCCCGGCAGTGATGGCCCCCGGTACGCAAATGGGATTTTATTATCTCCTCCGCGACGGTGGGCGGACGGTGGAGGAGTTTTCCGACACCCGAGGTAAGCGCGCCGTCTGGCGAACGGCGCTTTACTGGGGGGCGGTGCGACTCGTGGAAAGTCGGTGAGACAAAGGCTTTGCATGCGTCGCTGCAAAAGAGGTGGGGAAAAGATGAAAGGCACAGTCGGGGTCTCTCTGC
Source organism: Anaerolineaceae bacterium (assembly GCA_011682595.1). The sequence goes on along the minus strand of JAACEH010000018.1, from coordinate 14,354 downwards.
CCGCTGCGGCTCCTTCATCCGTTGAGGAACCGGCACCAATAGGGCGTTGATTGTGGGGTCCGGTCTGTGTTATTGTCTTGGACGGCATGAAGACCAGACTCCGCATCATTCTGACCATCGTTCTTTCGCTGGCCGTGCTGGTTGTCGCCGGCTACACGGCTCGCTGGATGGCCACCCATGTCAAGAAGGCCGAGGAAACCAGGCCGGAGATGGTGGTTCCCCAGGTTCTGGCCCCGCCGTTGGCGCCGCGAATCAACGAGCACGTCCGGATTACCGGTCTGGGCTCGGCCCGGCCGCACATTCGCCTGAAGATTATTCCCCAGGTCACCGGCACCGTCATCGAGAAGGCGCCGGGTTTTCTGAGCGGCAAGTACGTCTCCAAGGGTCAGGTGCTGCTTCGTATCGACCCGACCGATTATCTGCTGGCCGTCGAGAGTGCCGAGAAGCAGGTTGAGTTGCTCAATGCGCAACTGGCCAGGTTGAACCAGGAAGAGAAAAACCTGGCAGAGTCCGAGAAAATCGAGGCCGAGCGGCGCGACGTCGCCAAGCGAAAAGTATCGCGGTTTCTGCAATTGCTGGAGAGCGGCGCCGCCAGCGACGACGAGTTGGACCAGGTCCGGGAGGCCCTGCTGGCCCGCCGGGCCCAGCTCCAGAACATCACCAACCAACTGGCCCTGATCGGACCGCGGCGATCTGAGCTGCAGGCCGAAGTGGCCGCGGCACAGGTCGAGCTGAGGCAGGCCCGGACGAACCTGCAGCGGTGCACCATCCTGAGCCCGGTGACCGGCCGCGTGCTCAGTTGTCTGATGGAGGTCGGCGAGCGCGTTCTGGCCGGGGCCAATTGCGGCGAACTATTCGGCACCGAGATCATGGAAGTGCCGGTTTCGGTTGCAGCCGGCGACCTGCAGTGGCTGGACCGTGAACTGATCGACCTGTCCGGGCAGGGCCGGCGCCTGCCCTCCCAGCGGTCCATCCGGGCCGAGGTTCTCTGGCTGGGTGCGGCCGCCGGCCGGCCGGTCCGGTGGCCGGGCTACCTGGAGCGGATCGAGGCCGGTCTGGAGGCCGAGACGCGAACCGCCACGCTGATTGTCCGCGTCGTCAACCCGCCGCCGGGCGACGATGGCAAGCCGATGCTCGACGTGAACATGTTCTGCAAGGTGACGGTCCTGGGCAAGAAGCTGCCCAAGGTCTATATCCTGCCCCGAAGCGCGATCCTGGCCGACGGCAGCGTCTACGTCGTCGAGGACGGCCGCCTGAGGAAGCGGCAGGTCCGTCTGTCGCGTCTGGCGGGCGAGGAGGCGATGATTCTCCCCGGTGGCGGACTCAACGACGGCGACCGCGTTGTGGTCGGCCCGATCGCCAAACCCGTGGTGGGTATGGTCGTCGAGGCGCTGGACTCGCCGCGAGACAAGCAGACCGAAGAGCCGCCGACGCCGGGGCCGGACGAGCCTGCGGCCAAGGCACCGCCCAAACAGGCCGAGCAGCAGAGAAGCCCATGAACATCGTCCGCCGCATGGTCCTCAATCCCGTTGCCGCCAACATGCTCATGATCCTTATCCTGGGCGGCGGCCTGTGGGCCTCCTTCAGCATTCCGCGCGAATTGTTTCCCGAGTTCAGCCTGGAAGTCATCACCGTATCGGTTCCCTATCCCGGGGCCATGCCCGAGGACGTCGAGAAGGGCATCTGCAAGAAGATCGAGGACCCCCTGTCCCGGCTGGAGGGCATCAAGGAAATCAGTTCCCAGAGCCGCGAAGGAATGGGCCTGGTTACACTGGAGTTGGAGTCTCGGGCCGACGTCCGCAAGGTGCTCGACGAGGTCAAGAGCGAAGTCGACAAGATCGATTTTCCCGACGACGCCGAAGACCCCGAGGTCAGGCAAATGACCTTGCGCCGCCACGTGATTCAGGTCGCCGTGGCCGGCGAAACCGACGAGCGGACCCTGAAGGAACTGGCCGAGGAAATCCGCGACGACCTCAGCGACCTTCCCGAGATTTCCCAGGTCAGCGTCTCGGGTGTTCGCAACTACGAGATTACGATCGAGGTCTCCGAGCAGGCCCTGCGGCAGTATAAACTGACCCTGGCCCGCATTGCCCGGGCCGTGCGCGAGAACAGTATCGACCTGCCGGCCGGCAAGGTGCGGACCAGCGGCGGCGAACTGTCGGTCCGCGTGACCGGCCAGAAGGAGACGGCCGAACAGTACCGCGGCATCATCGTGCTGTCGAAGCCCGACGGGACGGTGGTGCGTCTGTCGGACATCGCCACGGTGACCGAGGGCTTCGAGGACGTGGACGTCGGCGGGCAGTTTAACGGCCAGCCGGCCGCCCTGGTCAGCGTCTACAAGACCCCCGCCGAAGACAGCATCAAGATCGCCAAGGCCGTCCGCAGGTACGTTGACCGCAAGCGCAGCACGCTTCCCGCGGGTATCACCCTGGAAGTCTGGGCCGACATGTCCAAGCTGATCCAGGACCGCCTGGACATGCTGGTTCGCAACGGCCTCTGGGGCTTGGGCCTGGTGCTGGTTATCCTGTGGATTTTTCTGGGCCTGCGACTCTCGGTGTGGGTGGCCATGGGCATCCCCATCTCGCTGTTGGGGGTTATCCTGGTGCTCAACCTCTCGGGCATGACGCTGAACATGATGAGCATGTTCGCCCTGATCATGTCCCTGGGGTTGATTGTCGACGATGCCATTGTGGTCGGCGAAAACGTCTACGCCCAGACCGAGAAGGGGACCGCCCCGCGCCTGGCCGCCATCACCGGCACACGCAGCGTCCTGATGCCGGTCACCGCCGCAGTGCTGACCACCTGGGTGGCCTTTGTGCCGCTGCTGCATCTTCCCGGGGTCATGGGCAAGTTCATCATCATCATGCCGATAGTCGTGATTGTCGCCCTGGCCTTTTCGCTGCTGGAGTGTGTGCTGATTCTGCCCTCGCACCTGGCCCACAGCCTGCGAGCCAAACGGCGGCGCCATGAACATCCCTGGGCCGTCATCCGCTGGTCCGATGCCTCCCGGGCGCGCATCGACAGGGCCATTCGCTCCTTTATCGACGGGCCGTTCATACGCTTGTATCGCCTGGCCACCGGGCATCGGTACATCACGCTGGCCCTGTTCGCCTCCATGCTCATGGTCATGATCGGCGCCTATATGGGCGGCCACATCCCCGTCTCCGGGTTCCCCAAGATCGACAGCGACACGCTGGTGGCCAGGATCACCCTGACCACCGGAACGCCCTTCAGCCGGACCAAGGAGGTGGCCAGAAAGATTACCATGGCTGCCCTGAAACTCAACCAGCAGGTTCCAAGCGAGGACGGCCAGCCGATCGTCCGGCGCGTCTATTCGCTGCTCGGCCAGCATTCCGGAGGAAGGGGCGCCGGCAGCTCGGGAGGACACCTGTGTGAGGTCATCGTGGAACTCAAGCCCTCGGAAAAACGGGGTCGTCGGGCGACGTCGGAGAAACTGATTGAAAAATGGCGCAGCAACACGGGCCCGATTCCCGAAGCTCTGGGCCGGGAATTCGTGGCCTTGCGAGGCGGCCCGGGCGGCAAGTCGCTGGAGATCCGCCTGCTGGCGCCGAGCAGAAAGACGACCGATTACGTCAAGCCCGCCGCCGAGCAACTGAAAGCCCGCCTGGCCGAGTTCAAGGGCGTCACGGATATCAGCGACGACGCCCTGCCGGGCAGCATGGAGATGAAGATTCGCGTCAAGCCGTCGGCCGAGCCGCTGGGCATCGACAACGAGCTCCTGGGCCGCCAACTGCGGAGCGCTTTCTACGGTAACGAGAGCATGAAGATTCAGCGCGGTCGCGATGAAATCAAGGTCATGGTCCGTTACCCCCAGGCCGCGCGGCGCAGCCTGGGCGACATCGAGCGGATGCGCATACGCACCCCCCGCGGGGCCGAGGTTCCGTTCAGCGAGGCGGCCGAGGTGGTCATGGGTCGCGGCTACACGACGCTCCGCCGCGCCAAGCGGCGCAGCGTGATTACCGTCAGCGCCGATACGGTCGAGGGAGTGGCCAACGCCGAGCAGATCATCGGCAAACTGCGCAAGAAGGGCGGCTTCTTCGATCAGTTGGCCAGCCAGTATCCCGGGCTGAAGTTCGATCTCCGCGGACAGCGGCAACAGATGACCGAGTCGTTCGGCGCCCTGAAAGTCTGGTTCCCCCTGGCCCTGCTGGGCATCTTCACCATCCTGGCGGCCCTGTTCCGCAGCTACGTGCAGCCGATCATCATCATGGTGGCCATTCCCTTCGGCCTGATCGGGGCGGTGATCGGCCACCTGCTGCTGGGCTTCGACGTGACGCTGCTCAGCATGTTCGGCATGGTGGCCCTGGCCGGCATCGTGGTCAACGACTCGCTGGTGCTGATCGACCGCATCAACGGCGAGGTCCGCTCCGGGGGCAAGGTTCACGAAGCGGTCGAACTGGGGGCCCGCACTCGTTTCCGGCCGATCATCCTGACCACCATTACCACCGTGGTGGGCATCGGGCCGCTGTTGTTCGAGCGGTCGTTCCAGGCCCAGTTCCTCAAGCCCATGGCCGTCTCGATCGCCTTCGGCCTGATGTTCGCCACCACGCTGACGCTGATCCTGGTGCCGTGCCTTTACCTGATCGGCAACGACATCCGCCGGAGCCTGCGCTGGCTGCGGACCGGCAATTGGGTTGAACCGGAAGCGGTTGTCCGCCGCGATGAGCCGCCGCCGGAAACAGATGATAAGGAGCAAAGCGATGGTTCCTCTGTGTGACGGTCCCGGCTCGCCGCAATTCAAGCCGCCGGAGAAGGACCGGCGCGGCTTCGTCGAGAGTTGCAGCCGTAACGGGACAGACTGGACAGACTGGACAGAGGGGGCAGGCTGAACATGGCGCGACCAACGCGATCGGTCAGAAAATTGGCAGCCGGGGGTGTCGGCCGGTTCGCCGCCGCAGGGCTTGCGGTGTTGGCGGCAATGGCTGCGGCTGCTGGTGTCCGCGGCGACGATGCGGGGATATGGTTCGCCGACCTTGGCCGGCCGCTGAAGGTCTCGGATGCCGAGGGCAAGGCCCTGGTTCGTTTTGTGCACTCGGCTGTTTCGGGAGAGCGGGGCGAGCAGGACAAGGCGGCAACATTTCCTGCGGCGCCGGCCGGGGACCGACAGAAGCGGATCATCTTTGTTTCGGTCAGCGACGGGCGGACGGCGGCCCGGGTGGTTATGGGGGCGGGGCAGGGGCTCCGGCAGGCCTGTGAGCGGGGGATTGCCGAAGCCCGCAAGCTGACCGGCGGGGGCCTCAAGGCCCGTTGGCTGAAACTCGACATCGTGGGCACGGTGACGGCGGTCGCCGACCTGGATCCGGCCGCGGGCCGGCGGTTCGACCGGAGTCTTCACGGGCTGGCCTTCGACCGGCGGTCGGGACTGGCTTTTCTGCCGGAACAGTTGGTGGCTTACAACCTGGTTGACCATTTGGGACGGCTCTGGCCGGCCAACATCAGCCGGCTGCTGGGCCAGGAGAAGCAGCGGCGGCAGGCGTTCCTGAACACCTATCGCCGCGAGCGACTGAGCGGCTACCTGTTCACCACGCGGGGATTTTTCTCGGACGGCCGGAGGGAGATCGCCCTGTATCGCGGTCACGCCACGGCTGCAGATTCGCCCCCGCTGTCGCGTGAGAATCTTCTTGCGGCTGCGAAGCAGGCCGGCGCCTACCTGGCCCGCAGTGTCGGACCCGACGGGCGGTTCGCTTACGTTTACCTGCCGGGCCATGACACAACGCTCAAGAAGTACAACATCCTTCGCCACTCAGGGGCGGTTTACGCGATGATGGAGTTGTACGCGGTGACGCGGGACGAGGCGCTGCTGAAATCCGCCGAAAGGGGCCTCTCGTATCTGCTGGCCCAGGTCAAGGCGAGCCCCTCGAACAAGGCGGAGGAACTGTGCGTTGTGGAGAAGGGCTACACGAAACTCGGCGGCAATGCCTTGGCGGCGATTGTCCTGGCCAGGTACACCGAGGCGACGGGCGATCGGCGGCACGTGCCGGTGATGCTCAAGCTCGGTCGCTGGATCGTGAATCACCAGGGCGCGGACGGCCGCCTGGGTCCGCACAAGATGACCTGGCCGGAGGGTCGCGCCGTGTCGTTTACTTCGCAGTACTACCCGGGCGAGGCCTTGCTGGCCCTGGTTCGCATTCACGCCCTGGACGGCGACGCCCGATGGCTGGACGCGGCCCAGAAGGGGGCCAGGTATATTATCACCGTCCGCGACGGGAAGCTGACCGACGACCAGCTCAGCCATGATCACTGGCTGCTCTATTCGCTGAACGAACTGTACCGCAGGCGTCGTGACGAGCTTTACCTCAAGCACGCCCTGCGGCTGGCCGGGGTGATCGTTCGAAGTCAGACCTTGGCCTCCGAGTTCCCGGACTGGGTTGGGGGTTACCTGAAGCCGCCGCGATCGACCTCGACCTCGACGCGAAGCGAAGGGCTGTGCGCGGCCTGGCGACTGGCGCGGGATTTCGGCGAGAGGCCGAGACGATCCTGGCGGCCATCCGTCGCGGGGTGGCCTTTCAGTTGCACTCGCAGTTCCGGCCGGAGTCGGTTCTCTACGCCAGGGACCCGCAGCGGACGATGGGGGCCTTTCATCGGAGCCTGACGACTCACGAAATCCGCATCGACTACGTTCAGCACAGCATGTCGGCCATGTTGGCCTTGCGCGAGATTCTTGAAGCGGAAATGGAGCAGGGACCGTCCGATAACAAGAAACACTCGCAGCGCAAACCCGCCAAGTGACCACCAGGGCCCCGCAATTGTTCTTTGGTCAGAGGAAGCTATTGACAGATCAGCCCGGCGATGCGACACTACGCGGTCTATCGCCGCGGGAGCAGGCAAGGGGAGAAGATGGAACACGAGAAGAACGCCCTGGCAAAAGGAACATGGTTGAGCTACCGGCCCGAGATCAAGGTGCTCGATTGCACGGTCCGCGACGGCGGGCTGATCAACAACCACATGTTCGAGGACGGTTTCGTGCGGGCCGTGTACGAATGCTGCGTGGAAGCCGGCATCGACTACATGGAGTTGGGCTACAAGGGCTCGCAGAAGATTTTCGCCCGCGACGAATACGGCACCTGGAAGCATTGCCCCGAGGACGACATCCGCCGCATTGTGGGCGACAATCCGACCGACCTGAAGCTCTGTGCCATGGCCGACGCCGAGCGGACGGACTACCACAGTGACATTCTGCCGAAAGAGCAGAGCGTCCTGGACGTTATTCGCGTGGCGACCTACATCCACCAGTTGCCCGTGGCCCTGGACATGATCAAGGACGCCACCGACAAGGGCTACGAGACGACGGTGAACATAATGGCCGTCTCGGCGGTCCAGGAGCGCGAGCTGGCCGAGGCCCTTGAGACTCTGGCCCACAGCGAAGTGGGCACCATCTACCTGGTCGACAGCTTCGGTTCGCTCTACTCCGAACAGATCCGCGACATGACTCTGAACTACCTCAAGGTGGTCGAGGGAACCGGCAAACAGATCGGCATGCACATGCACAACAATCAGCAACTGGCCTACGCCAACACGATCGAGGGGCTGATCGTCGGGGCCAACCGGCTGGACGGAACGATCAACGGCATGGGCCGCGGGGCCGGCAACTGCCCGCTGGAGTTGCTGATTGCCTTCCTGAAGAATCCGAAGTTCCGCTTGCGCCCCGTTCTGAAGTGCATCAGCGAGCATTTCATTCCGCTGCTGAAGAGCCGGCAGATGGAGTGGGGCTACATGATTCCGTACCTGGTCACCGGCATGCTCAACCAGCACCCCAGGGCAGCCATGAAGTGGCGTGCCGGCGACTCGCCCGACGACTTCATCGGCTTCTACGACCAGGTGGTCGAGGAAGAGTGATCGTCCGGTTCGTCGCCCCATTCGGTGTTTGACAGCGCACGATCAGGTCGCATCAGTCTGACACAAGATTCCTTATATTAGCAGCCCCCCCCCCCGGGCGGCGGCCGACGGTGTTTCATGCTCGGTGTGTGCCCTGATTTCGCACTTCGCACTATGGCGTTCTTACGGTCTATCGAGATTCCAGCGAGTGGAGGAGATTGAGATGAAACGCTTGGCGACGATTGCTCTGGCGGTCATGGCAGTGGTTGCCGCGGCGGCGACGGTCTACGCGGTTGCAGTAGTTGAGGGCGCAGCCGGAAAGGAGGGCGGCGTGAAACCAGATGTGCACAAGAGTGCTTATGCCGGATGGGGAAACGGCCCACCAACCGATCCGGATTTCTTCCCCATCGCTGTGTGGATGCAAGCGCCGCGTAACGCGCCGAAGTATAAGGCGATCGGGATCAACATGTATATTGGTCAGTGGGAGGGGCCAACCGAGAAGCAGTTGAAGGACCTCAAGAGCCACGGCATGAAGGTCATCTGCGCCCAGAACGAGGTGGGCCTGAAGCACCGTGACGATCCGATCATCATCGGCTGGATGCACGGCGACGAGCCCGACAACATGAAAAGGGACGCCGAGGACAAGAAGTGGATTCCCGTGGCCCATCCCGAGGAGACGATCGCGGACTACCAGAGGATGAAAAAGAACGACCCGACGCGGCCGGTCTACCTGAACCTGGGCCAGGGCGTGGCCTATGACCCGTACGTAGGCAAGTGGGTCAGGGATCATAAGACCTACATCGAGTTCCTCAAGGGCTGCGACATCGTCAGCTACGACATCTATCCGATGAGGGCAACCAAGCCCGGGAAGAAGGGCAAACTATGGCTGGTGCCCCTGGGTGTTGACCGGCTGCAGAAATGGGGCGGCGGCAGGAATGTCGTCTGGACTATCGTGGAATGCATCCCCAATGCCGAAAACAAACCGGAGCCGCGTCACGTGAAAGCCGAAGTCTGGATGAGCCTGATTCACGGTTCAACGGGTATCTGCTATTTCGTTCACCAATTCAAGCCGAAGTTCATCGAGGCGGGGCTGCTGGCCTATCCGGAGATGGCCAAAGCGGTCGGAGAAATCAACATGCAGATACGCGAACTTGCCCCCGTGCTCAACTCGCCGACCGTCGATGAGTTGGCCACCGCGACCAGCTACGGCAAACAAGTGCCGATCGACATCATGGTCAAGAGCCACGGCGGGGCGACCTATATTTTCGCTGTTCCGATGCGAGAAGGTAAGGCCAGGGCGACGTTCCAGATCAAGGGCCTGGGCGCCAAGGCGACCGCCGAGGTCATCGGCGAGGATCGCAGCATTGCGGTCGAGAATGGCTTGTTCGTCGACGACTTCAAGCCGTGGGAGGTACACCTGTACAAGATCGCCGCCGGCCAGTAGCGGCAACTGCGTCAGTTCCGAGTGCATATATAAATGGCGAGGCGGCCCATACGGACCGCCTCGCCTGTTTCAATGGTTCTCTTGCAGCTTAGTTCTGCTCAGGCCAGGCAGGCCGCCAGGTCCTTGGCTGGCTCGTCGATGGCCATGAGGTTGAAGTTGTCCTGCAGGACCTTCAGAATCTCGGGCCTGACAAAGGCCGGCAGCGACGGGCCGAGGCGAATGTCCTTGATGCCCAGGTGCAGCAGCGTCAGCAGGATGGAGACCGCTTTCTGCTCGTACCACGAGATGATGAAGCTCAGCGGCAACTCGTTCACGCCGCAGTCGAAGGCATCGGCCAGGGCCAGGGCGATCTCGACCGCGCTGTAGGCGTCGTTGCACTGGCCGACGTCCAGCAGCCGCGGAATGCCGTCGATATCGCCGAAGTCGAGTTTGTTGAAGCGGTACTTGCCACAGGCCAGCGTCAAAATCACGCAGTCCTGGGGCACCTGCTCGGCGAATTCGGTGTAGTAGTTGCGTCCCGGCCTGGCTCCGTCGCAGCCGCCGATCAGGAAGAAGTGGCGGATCTTGCCCGCCTTGACCGCCCCGACGATCTTGTCGGCCAGGCCCAGGACGGCATGGTGCTGGAAGCCGGTCATGATGGTCTTGTCGGCTTTTTCCGCGAGCGGCGGCAGGGCCTTGGCCTTCTCGATGACCGCCGAGAAGTCGAAGTCGTCAATGCGGGCCACGTCCGGGAAGCCGACCGGCCCCATCACAAAAAGGCGGTCCTTGTAGGCGTCCTTGGGCGGCATCAGGCAGTTGGTGGTCACCAGGATGGCCCCGGGGAACTCGGTGAACTCGCTCTTCTGGAGTTGCCACGCTCCGCCGTAGTTGCCGACCAGGTGCTTGTGTTTCTTGAGTCTCGGGTAGCCGTGGGCCGGCAGCATCTCGCCGTGGGTGTAGACGTTTACGCCGCTGCCCTCGGTCTGCTCGAGCAACTTCTCCAGGGCCAGCAGATCGTGCCCGCTGACCAGGATGGCCGGTCCGGCCACGGTGCCGATGGCCACCTCGGTCGGCTCGGCCTTGCCGAACCGCTCGACGTGTGCCTCGTTGAGCAGTTTCATGGCCTGGAGGTTGGCCTTCCCGCACTCCAGGGCCAGGTTCACAAAGTCGCCCGCGTCGAAATTGACGTTGGTCAGGGTCGCAAACAGCCCCTTCTCCAGAAAGGCGTCGACCTCCGGATTCACAGCCCCCAATTCGCGGGCATGATAGGCGTAGGCCGCAACGCCCTTGATGCCGAAGATCAGCAGGTCCTGCAAGGCGGCCACGGTCGGGTTCTTGCCGCACACACCGGACTGGGTGCACCCGCTTCCGCCGGCGGTCTGCTCGCATTGGTAACAGAACATTTTCGCGTCCATTTCAACTACCTCCATTTCTGTGGGGCTACTGGCTGAACAGTCAAACTTTCTTTGCCTGGATTATCGCTGAACTGCCGTACGTTGTCTTTGATATGGGTCAATTTTCTGAGATTTTTGAGATTTTTTTTCGCGGTGGCGGGCAAGGAGGCGGACTTCAGGAGGGTCTCGGGTGATCTTGGGTGATCTTGGGTGATCTTGGGTGGTTGGGTGGCGTCGGCCGGCCTCGAAGGCTCAGCGATTCATCTGCGGGTTGCCGGGTCGGCCGCCCGGGCGGTGCGGGCCGGCTTTCTCGAAGGCCAGGCGCTTCTCCTCGAAGGGTTCCTGGACATATTCCAGAAGCACGTTGATGAAGGGGTCCACCCGGTCGCGGTAGCCTCCCTCCAGGATCGACTTCAGGACCGCCCGGAAGATGACCCGTTCGGCCAGGTTGCCGGGCCGTGCCCTGCCAGCGGCCGCTCGAGGACTGCGTCCAGAACTGCACCCAGACGCTGCGGCCATTGCCCCAGCGGGCGATGTCGTCGAAGGTCTTCATCTCCTTGTCGTAGTTCGGCAGGTTCAGCCGCCGTTCGACATACTTGCTCGTGCGGACCTTGATGGCGTGCACCAGGAACCTGTCCTCGACCGCTTCGGTGACCAGTTGTTCGATCTTGCCCAGGGTCTTCTGTTGGGGCGGGGCGTCGCTGATCAACAGGATCACCTTCCGGGCCGTCTTGCTGGGCGACCACTTCTGCTTCTTGATCATGGCCCGCAGCGCTTCGTAGACGGCCTCCGGCACGTCGCCGCCGCCCTTGGGCTGACAAGGCCTCAGGGCCTTGGCCAGGCTCCTGGCGTTGCTGGTCAGCGGGATGTTCCTGGTCACGTACTGGTCGCCGTGGTCGCGGTACAGCGTCACGCCGATTCGCGGCTCGCGGCTGATCATCTCGAAAGCCCGCATCATTTTCACCACGTCGCGCTTGACCCAGGCCAAGGGGCGGCCCATCGAGGCCGTCGTGTCCAGCACAATACCCACGTCGAGCTGGTCCAGCCGGAATTTGCGCAGTTCCAGGTCCTTTCGCCATCGCGGGTCGGCCGTGTCGGTGATCTTCCAGCCCCCGGGCATAATCTTCGACTTCCCGGCGTAGGGCTTGCACTGATACTTCAGAATCTCCTTGTACTTGGCCTCCTTGAGCCAGTCCCGCCATCGCTTTCGCGTGGTGTCCCACATGGTCCTGGAGCTTTGCATCCGCATTGTGGACGAGCGCGGGATCTTGTCGTGAATCCGCCGCAGGACGACTTCCGCCCGGTAGGCGTCATCGAGGTCTTTCATCGAGTCGATCAGATAGCCGGCCAGGTCCGGGCTTTTCCATCGTTTGAGCATGTCGCCCAGGGCGTACAGCGTGTTGATATCGCTGGGATTGATCGAGTTGGTGTTCTTGAAAATCTTCTTGAAGATCTTCTTGTTCTGCACGGTCGGGCCGCCGGCCTCGATCAGCCCGATCAGGGCCAGCCGCAGGTCGCCGCGCAGGGCATCCTTGCGCTGCAGGTCGAAGGCTGTGCGAATCCAGAGGTGCCGCTGCTGCTCGGTCAGCCGCTCCTGCCGCCCGTGCAGGGCTTCCCAGGCGTAGATGCGAACCAGCTCATCGCGGTCGCCCAGCATGGTCTGCATCAGCTTCTCGGTGGCTCGCGGATCGTCCAGCCGGGCCAGGCTGATCACCCCCATGGCCCGGGCCATCCAGTCGCGGCTCTTCAGATGCAGGCCGTACATGTCGAGGTAGTAGCGCGCGAACTTCTCGATCGTCTCGGGCCGCTGCGATAACGGCACCGCTTTGGGCGTGGCGGGTTTGTCGGACGACGGCTTCTCGGTGGAGGTCTTTTCTGCGGCAGGTTTCGCATCGCCCGGCGGGGAGCGATCCTCAGCCGGCGGATCGGCGGCCATGGCTACGGCCCCGACCGTCGCCGCCAACACCCAAGTCAGAACCAATCGTCCCAGTGGTAACACCTTCACAGGCAGCCCCTTGGTGCAAGAACCGCGACCTTAGTATTCTAAACACTCGGCGGGCTGCAGTGTGGCGAAAAACCCCCGGGGGCCAGACCGGCTTGCCGCGCGGCCCTCTTTCGCTCTTCAGATGTCCTTGCTGATCTCAACACCTGGCGCAAACGAAGAGCTACGGCGGGCGCCAGCCTTCGCTTCGTGCATACTACTCGCCAAAAGGCTGGCCTGCCGGCCGCAGCTCGAAAGAACTTCGCAACAAGTTCTTGAGAGCGAAGGATGGTGGCTGCGGGTGGATTCGAACCACCGACCCGCGGCTTATGAATCCGCTGCTCTGACCAACTGAGCTACGCAGCCACGAGCCTCAACAATATAAACATTCGCTCTGCGATGTCAAGCTCTTGCCGCTCTGTTGGGCCGCAAACGGGCTGTCCCGGAGCCGCTCCGGGGCTTCGGGGCTTGACTGGCCGGGGCCGGGGAACTAGAAACGTCACTATGAGCGACAGGGCACTGGAGTTTCTCGTGATCTGCGGCCAAACCGCTTCGGGCAAGGAGCGAACCTCGCTGGCTGTGGCCCGGCGCCTGGACGGCGAAATCGTCAGCCTCGACTCGATGAAAGTCTATCGCGGCATGGACGTCGGCACAGCCAAGGCCTCGGCCGACAGTCGCCGGGCTGTGCCGCACCACCTGCTCGACGTGGTCGATCCGTGGGAAAGTTTCTCGGCCGCCCGCTGGGCCGAATTGGCCGAGGCGGCCATCCGCGACATCATGGCCCGGGGCCGCTTGCCGATCATTTCCGGCGGGACGGTGCTGTACCTGAAGGCGCTTCTGTTCGGCCTGTTCGAAGGGCCGGGGGCCGACCCGGAAATCCGCTCGCGCCTGAAGGCCGAGGCCGACAGCCAGGGGACCGCGGCGTTGCACCTTCGCCTGGCCGCGGTCGATCCCGCGGCGGCCGGGCGGATTCATCCCCACGACCTGCGGCGAATCATCCGGGCACTGGAGGTCTACCAGAAGACCGGTCGCCCGATCTCCGAGCAGCAGAAGCAGTTCACCCGGCTGCGGCCCGAGGTGCAGCCGCTGGTGGTTGGTCTGCGTCGGACGCGCGACGACCTGAACCGCCGCATCGACCGGCGCGTCGAGCGGATAGTGGCCGCCGGCCTGGAGGACGAGGCCCGCCGGTTGCTGGGCCACCCCAGGGGGCTTTCGCGCGAGGCCCGGCGGGCCGTCGGTTACAGCGAGATGATCGACTTCGCCGAGGGCCGCCTGTCCGGCCGCCAGGCGATAGAACGAATCGGGAAGAACACGCGGACCTTCGCCCGCCGCCAGATGACCCACCTGCGGTCGCTCGCCTTTCTGCAGTGGATCGACGTGTCGCCGCACGAACCGCCGGAGGATACCGCCAAGCGAATTGTCGCCCTCTGGCGGAACCGTCCGCCGCCGGGCCGCCCGGGCCGGTCGCCGGCGACCGGTGAGCGAGGCGATTGAGTTTTTCGTCCGCCCCCTTTATAATGCCAGGCTGCTGCATCGACCGATGTCCTGTCGCCGCGTAAGAATCGCAGGGCAGGGAGGGGGAGGGAGGGAGGCCTTGAACAGAAAACATATTGTCACTGCCGGAGCCGTCCTGTTGACCGCCGTCGGCGTGGCCTGTATCGTCTACGCAGCGGTCGGACTACGCAAAGTTGATCAACCGCCGACGCTGATTCAGCCGCCG
>JAACEH010000017.1 GCA_011682595.1 Anaerolineaceae bacterium | reverse complement strand
CTGCTGATGCTCTGGTCGCCTTCGCTGCGGCAAAGGCCCAACAGTTCCGACACTTCCTCGCCGTCGCTGATTTCTCCCAGCCTCGACAGGCGGTCGGCCGTCTGGCCCACCACCAGGATTCGCCGGCCCACCTTGATCAGCGTCACGCTCTGCCGCGGCGAGAGGTAGGTGCGGGCCAGCACGCGGACGACGCTGCTGCCGGTAAGCCGCCGCATGCCGGGCACATACTTTCGCACAGCCCAGAAGACCAGCACGATGACCAGCAGGACGACCACCAGCGGCGCAACGAGACTCAGCCAGCCGAAGCCATCGTCGCTTTTGGTTTTCGAAGGGTCGTCGCCGATCAGCTTCTTTTCGATGTCGGACGAACGCCGCTTCAGGACATCGCTGCTCGGAATGTCGGGTTTGGAAATCGGGGCTGCTGCGGGCTTGTCGCCGGAGTCGCCCACGGCTTCGGTCTTGAGGGGATCGGTTGTCGAAGGGCTGGTGGCAGCCGGGGACTTGTTGGCGGCAACCGACGTCTCGGCCGCATCTTCCGCCCGCGCCGTATCGGCGCACAGCAGCAGCGCACAGTACAGGGCAAGCCCTGCATACACGCCCCGGTCCCACTTCCGGCGACTTGTCATAACTGGTTTATCCCTTTCGGGTCGCTCCGCAACCCGGCCCACTTGACGCCCCCAGACGCCCACTTGTCATTCCTGCGTGACGATCTCTCCGATACGCACGCAGAAGTTGTCGTTCAGCACCAGCACTTCACCGCGGGCCACCAGGCGGTCGTTGACGAAAACATCCACCGGGTCGCCGGCCAGTTTCTCCAGCTCGACTATGCTGCCCTCGCCCAGCTTGAGAATGTCCTCGATGTACATGCGGCTGCGCCCCAACTCGATCTTCACGTTCAGCGTCACGTCGCGAAGCAGATCGATGCTGGTGGCCGCACCCGAGGCGGCGGAGGCGGGGCCGGCCGAATTGCCCTCGGCCGGGCCGTCGAGGTTCGACAGCAGGTCGCCCAGTTGGCTCTCGGCCTTTTCAACGGCGGCCAAGGCATCGTCCGACGTTGCGGTCTTCGCCGTCCCGGACTCAGTTGCCGCCTCGCCCCGCGTTTTCTTTACGGCCAGTTTCTGGTCAGCCATGGTCGGTCCCTCTGGTATGCCCTTAATTCGCCCTCTCGGGTATGCACTCCGGTATCACCACTTCGCCTATCGCACCCTTGCCCAGAACGCCGTTCAGGGCGGCGCGAATCTGCCGCTTGAGGGTTGCGTGGTCGGCTTCGCGCTTCAGAATCATCGGGTCGCTGCCGCGGATCACGGTGTTGATCTTCTCCCTGACCAGGTCCTCGTTGGCGATCAGGCGCCCCCGCAGGCCCTCCTCCTGTCCCTTGGGCACACGGAGCGTGACCTTCAGCGACCAGTAGACGAGTTCCCCGCGCTGGGCGTTGACGGCCACGATCTTGTTGTCCGGATCGCCGGGCAGAGCCGGAACGGAAACCAACTGCGGCCTCTCATCACTCGGCTGCATGGCATCGGCTCTCTGCGGGCCGGTGCCCGTTGCGCCCTTGAGGACCCAGAGAACCACCAGCACTATCGCCGTCTGCAGGACCACGAAGACGCCGACCAGTATGATCGTCCTGAGGCCCGATCCCTTCTTCTTCGGACCTTTGCCGGCCCGTGTTTCGGCCTGGGCCTGTTGCTCCTCAGCCATCATCTACCCTCCTTCAAGATCACTGCTCCGTATCCGGCGGGCCTTCGTAATCCTCGACCATCGTGTCCTTGACGATGATCTCCACCCGCCGGCTGCCGGCCAATCGCTCCTCGCTGAAAACCTGCACCTTGAGAGGCTCGTTGTAACCACAGGCCTCAATGTTCATGCGGTCCCGCTTGATTTTGCTGCTGGTTCCCTCGGCCAGAAACTCCATGACCGCCAGGGCCCGGGCATAGGACAGTTCCACGTGATTCTTGAACGGCGAATCCTCCGGCAACGGGGCCCGGCTGGTGTGGCCCCGAATCAGAATCTTGTTGCGGTAACCGACTATCAGTTCCGCGATGCGAGCCAGGTCTTCCCGGGCCGCCGGCAACAGCTCGGCCCGGCCTTTCTCGAACAAGGAGAGCCCACCCACGGTCAGCATCAGTCCTTCGCGGATGTTGCGGACCGTCGTGTCGCGACCCACGGGGCTGTCCGTGGTGCGATGCGTCTGGCTGCTCGCCCTGTCGTTGCGACTCCGCTTGATCTGCTTGTTGATCGACTCAACCAGCGTCATGTTCGTGTTCATCCGCACCGAACCGTCGGGAATCGGGCTGCGGCTCATGCTGTAACCGAATGCCTTCTTGATGCTGTCCAGCACCGCGTGAAACCGCTGCTCCTCCTTGAACTGGCTCAGGCTCACGATGATGACAAAGAAGCATAGCAGCAGACTCATCATGTCGCCGTAGATGACCATGTAGTCGGGACATCCGCCCCGGCCACCATCCTTGCCGCCTCTTGCCTTTTGCCTGAACGCCATTTTCCGGCGCCTCCCAGACCCTGGGCCTACACTTCGGGTTCCATGGCCGCCCTCAGCGAAGGCGACAGGTAGGTCTTGAGTTTCTGCTCCACCACCCGCGGGTTGTCGCCCGACTGGATCGACATGACGCCGCGGATAACAATCTCCTTCAACAGCAACTCCTCGTTCGAACGGCGCCCCAGCTTGTCCGCAATGGGCAGGCAAACCAGGTTGGCAATGAGCGCTCCGTACAGCGTGGTCAGCAGGGCCACCGCCATACCGGTGCCGATGCTGTCCGGATTCTTCATGTTCTGCAACATGATGATCAGGCCGATCAGGGTGCCGATCATGCCGAAGGCCGGAGCGTACTTGCCCATGCCGTCGAAAATGCTCTTACCCGTGGCATGACGCTCGGCGATGCCGCTGAGCTCGTTCGACAGGATCTGCTCGATCAGCTCAGGGTCCGTCCCGTCGATAGCCATCTGGATGCCCATGGTCACAAACTCGTCGTCGATGTCCCGGGTGACATTCTCCAGACTCAGGATGCCGTCACGTCGGGCAACCTCGGCATAGGAGACGAAATCCTCGATCAACTTCTGCGGACTCCGGGCCTTGTGGAGAAAGGCGTTCTTGACCACCTTGGCCACGCCCAGGACCGCCTTCAACGGAAAGCTGATCAGGGTCACCGCCAGCGTGCCGCCAATGACAATCGCCATGCTGCCCGGATCAATGAATGCGTCCACCTTCTCGCCGGCCCCGTTGATGACCGCCCAGGCGATCAGCACAATTCCGGCCACCAATCCAATTAGCGTCGCTATATCCATGGCTTCCCTCGGCCTCCTAATCCGCAATGGACCGCAAGGCCCGACCATACTCGATGCAGCGGCGAATGATCTCGTCCACGCCCTCCTGGACCACCAGCTTCTCGCCGCTGGTCAGACTCAGGATCGTGTCCGGGGTGGCCTCGACAAAGCGGATCAACTCGGCGTTGACCACCAGCTCCTTGCCGCCCAGACGGGTCACCTTGATCATCCCACAGCCCCTATGTTGCCCGCTTCGCCCAGGCTATTCAGATTATATCGGCCATAACCACTGTCGCCTAGAACTTTCGGGCTAAAAATACCCTATTTTAACACTGCCCCAGATAACGGCCCAAAAACAGGCCATTTATCGGACCATGGCCAGAATCTCCTGCAACATCTTGTCGGCGGTCGTAATCACCCGGCTGTTGGCCGAAAAGCCCGTTGATGTCGTAATCAGGTTCACGAACTCCTTCGAGAGGTCCACGTTGGACCGTTCTAGTGCCCCACCATGGATCATTCCGGCCGCCAACGTCATCGGCGGGCCGACTACCGCCACGCCCGAGTTCGGACCTTCGAAGAACATGCTGTCGCCGGCTTCGAGCAATCCCCTGGGATTGGCGAAAGTGGCCAGGGCAACCTGCCCCAACTGCTGCGTCAGACCATTGGTGAACATGCCGGTGATAACGCCGTCGTTGCCCACGTCGAAACCGTCCAGCGTGCCGATGGCCACTCCGTCCTGGTGCGACAGGGCGATCTCCGACCCCTCGGCCGCAAAACCCGTCATCTGCTCCAGGTTCAGGAAGATCGACTGCGGCGTCTCCGCGCCGAAGCCGTCCCGGTTGAGGACCACCTCGGTTCCCGTGGCGGTCAGGTACTGGCCCTCGGCGTCGAACTGCACCGTGCCGTTGCCCAGCGACAGGTCAACATCCGTGTCGTCGCTGCTGGTGGTGTAGAAGCGCCAGGTGGTGCCTGTCTCGTTGGCCTCTTCCAGAACGAAAGTCACGTCGAGGACCATCGGGTTGCCCAGCGAGTCGTAGACCGAAAACGAGGTGTAGGCGCTCTCGCCGTCGGCGACCCAGACGTCGGTCCAACTGAACGGGGCCTCGGTCTTGTTGATACGGATCGCCGAACTGTCCATAACGATCTCGTTCTGGGTGCCCGAGTTGCCAAGGATCTGCAGCCGACTGGCGGCAACATTGACGGCCCCGCGAACCGCCAGCGACGGATCGGTGTCGATGCCAAGCGACTGGCGAAGGAATTCGGTGAAGCGGTTGTCGGCGCTGGTCAGAGACGAGTCGCCCAACCGGCTGGCGCCATTAACGACAAATGTGGCCTCCGGCAACTCACGTCCGCCGCGGGTGGCCTGGACGGTCACCACGTCACCAACTGAAAACAGCGGCACGCCCGGGTTGGCCGCATCACGAACATCCGTCAGCAGGGTATCGTCGCCCACTGCGCCGCCGGACCAGTTCTGCAGGAGCATCGAGCCCAGGATTGTTCCCTGTGTGGCCGTATCGCCGCCGGCATTCAAGTTGCCCTGGACCATGGCGTTTTTCGTACCGCGGGCTATGGTCATGAAGCCCAGCGGAATGCTTATGTCCGTCAGGACACCGGGAATGATGTTGGCCTCACTGTCAACCCCGAAGCCCTGGACCAACTCGCCGTTGCTGGCTATCAGATAGCCCTGGTTGTTGACGCTGAACGATCCGTTGCGGGTGTAGACCTGTCCAGCGTCTCCGTGGAGAACGAAGAAGCCGCGACCCTCGATGGCCAGGTCGGAGTTGATCCCGGTCGCCTCGACCGCTCCCATCGAGAAGTCGGTGTCGATCTGTGCAACCTGGGCGCCCAGCCCGATCTGCATCGGGTTGCTGCCGCCATAGCCTGCCGTGGCGGCCGAGCCGATGCCCAGCGTACGGCTGAACTGGCTCTGGAACAGGACGCGGCGAGCCTTGAACCCCGCCGTGTTAACATTGGCAATGTTGTTGCCGATCACTTCAAACTGCATGCCGTTGGCGTCCAGACCGCTCAAACCGGCATAGAGAGCTGATGTTAAACCCATAATAATCCTCCACTTACGTTGTAGCGAAGCGCCAGTCGGCCGGCTTCGCCTCGGGCTTGCCCATTGGGGTCCGGCCCAGTCCATTGTTATCCAGCTTCCGTGCCTTCCAATTTCCACTGCTTCGGGCAATCCGTCGTCTGCGACGAGATGCCCTGCAGCGGGTCATGCGACATCGTCGACTTCCTCCGCTCCGACCAACTGGATGTTCTTCAGGGCGATCTCATGATCGCCGACCTGCACCCGGACCCCCGAAGCGTCCATGACCACGCGTTCCACACGGCCTTCGACCGACTCGCCGTTGACGTCGACCCCGGTGACCCAACTGCCGATCAACAACGTCGCCCCGGCCAGCTCCTGGTAATCGAGCAGCTTCTTGAAGTTCTCCGAGACGGTCATGTTCGATTCCAGGCTGCGGATCGCCGAAAGCTGCTCGAGAAGTTCCTGGCTCTTCATCGGCTCCATCGGGTCCTGGTTCGACAACTGCGTAATCAGCAGCTTCAGAAAATCCATACTCGACATTTCGTCAATGCCGCGGCCCGAACCTTCGCTGAGAATCGTTCCGACACTTGCCACGGCGCCTAGACCATTGGGCATTTTGTTTTCCTCCTGACTGTCACTTGCCGCTGCGCCGCCTCCTCAGGCAACGACGTTCACCCGGTTGTCATCCGCCTGGGTCTCCGCCCATTGCGGAACGTCTGCTTCAGTCCGTAACTCGCCACCGGCGGCCCGCTGCTCCTGCGACTGCCGGCGGCCCGCCTGGGCTCCGGCCGAAAAGTCGCCCTGCTGGCCCGCCTGCTCATTCGAAGAGTCGGCCGAAGAATCGGCCTGGCCCTGGGTTTCCACCGATTCGCCCACCAGGCGGATGTTCTGCGCCGCCAGGGCCTCCCGCAGGCTGCCCAACTGGCTGCTGACCCAACTGCGGGCCGCTTCAGTTTGCGTCTCGAAGCGGGCTATCAGTTCATCGTTGCGAATCTGCATCTGAATCCGCAGAGGGCCCAGCGAGGGCGGACTCAACCGCAGAGTGACCCGGCTGCCGCCGCGACTGATGCTGGCCCGCATGACTCGGACGATCCGCTCGACCTGTTCGTGGGGGTCGCTCTGTTGCGACCGCCGCTCAACACCGAGCGACCCGGCCGGCTCCGGCTGCAGCTCCGGCCCCAGGGCCACGGGCCCGGCTCTCATTGCGAGGGCATCGTCCCGGCCATCTCCGCCCGGCCCGGGGCCGGGGCCGACCACCTGAATGCTGACCACCTCCGCCTGAATCCGCCGACCGCCGGGGCCGTCGCTGATTGCCTGCTCGGCCGGCGGCGAGCCGGCCTGTCGCGCGGGCCGGGCGCTGCTTGCCTTGTCGCCCCGTGCCGCCGAATCTTCCGTCCCGGCGTCCGCATGGCGGACGGTTCGACGTCGGGGCGTCAGCGGCGCGACGCGCGGGGCAGGCTCCTGTTGCTGCAAGCCGGTCGCCTGTTCGGCCGCTGCCTCCGAGGTAACCGCCGCCGCAAATTCGATCTCCACAACCGGGGCCGGCTCAGTCTCAACATCCGCCGACAGTTGAACGGTCGGGACCTTAACATCAATCTCCGCCGGCGGTGGAAGAACCACCGGGCTCTCGGCGTCCTTCTTCTGCACAGCGACCTGCGGCTCGGCCATAACGGCCGTCTCCACTTCGACCACCGGCACAAGTTCCGGGTCGGCCTTGGCGGCTATCTCCGGTTCAGCTATGGCGACAACCTCTGGCTCAGCCGCGGGGACGATCATCGCATCGACCGCGACGTCAGCTTCGGGCGTCTGTTCCGGCGAGGCGATCATCAGTTCCGCCAAGGCACCGTCGGTCCGCTGCAATTCCTGAAGCATCGAGGTTTTCCTCTGGACGTACTCAACGCGTGTGGGTCGAACGGCCGCCCTTTCGGTCGCCTCCTTGGCGGGAGCCGTTTGCAGTTCAGTTTCGGGCAGCCTTGCAGCCAGCGGCTCGCGCGGGGCGTCTGGCGCCAGTTCTCCGGCCGCGATCAGCGCCACTGTCTCGGCGGATTCCGCCCTCTTGGTCTCCGCCGCGGCTTGGCCCTCGTCCTGGCCAGGCGGTGTTTCGATTTCCGGCAGAGCGCCCGCGATCTCCTGCTCGATGGGCCCGTGCTGAAGCGTCCGGCCGCCGGAGACCATCGCCTCGACCGTCTCGGCAAACTGCTGCTGAAAATCCGGGGCTTCCGGGTTCTCGCTCTTGTCGAGAGCGGCCGACTGTGTGCCGGCGAAAATGGGCTGCAGGATGCTTCGTTCAACAAACATGGTTCCTGCCTATCCTCCTGCCTTCGTGCTGATCGAAGCCACCTGGCCGGTCCTCAGCATCTCCAGCCAACGGCGTCGGGTTTCCATTTCCTGTTGCGTCTTGAACTCGGCCATCAACTTGCTGGCCTTTCTCGGTTCGAGCATCTTGAGGAAGGCGACCACCGTGCCGTCGTCCAGTTGCTCCAGGATCTTTTTCAACTCGGGCGGCTTCATGTTGCTCAGGATGCGGGCCATCTTCTGGAAGTTCTCCGAGCCGGAGGCGGTTTCCATCCGCTTTGTCTTCTCGTCGATACGCCTCTCGATCTCCTCGATGCTCTTGCGCTTCTGCTCTAGCTGATCCATCTTTCGCTGCAGCAGGGCCTCGCGGTCCTGCAATCGTTTCAACTGCCACTGGAGCCCCAGCCACTTGGCCTCAGCTTCCATCCGGGTCATGGCCAGCTTCTCGACGGCCGCCGAGGCCGAGATCTCCGACTTCTCCCGGAGGGCCACTTCCTGGAGATGCTGATGCCACTGTCCGGCCTCGGCGATCGTCGCGTCGGTCACCTCACCGTCGAAGACCTGGCGAGCCAGCCGCACCTTGTCCTCGGTGACCCGTTCGGTCAGGATCAGGTAACCTGCCAGGGCTGCAACGGCGGCAATCTCCAGCAGCAGCAAGGTGGCCAGGATGTTGACCGCGACACCAGCGGGATGTCTTTTCATGGCCTGCTCCCTGGGCCTGCGAACTCCTGTCCGGCCCGGGCGATTCTCAGGCCCGCTTCGTCGAGTTCGCTTCCTTCGGCCCGTCTCTGCTCGGCCCGGAGCCCCTCGACGAAACGCTCCTGCAGAATATCCAGCGCCTTGCGATCCTTCATCGCCTCGGCCACCTTGGTGCGATGGCGGCCGGTCTCGTGCTCGGCCCGGGCAACGTCCTGAAGTCCGAAACCGATCTCGCGGCCCAGCAGTCCAAGGTACTGCTTCTGGGCGACCACGGCCTGCATGTCAAGCCGCCCGGCCTGCTGCTGTTGCCGGAAAAGCTGCGACTGCTCCTGCTGAAGGCTGGCCAGGCGAACAACCGCTTCCTTCTGCTGCTGTTCCCGGGCAAGGGCCGTCGCCAGATCGCGCTTGCGCACTTGCTCGCGATACTTTCGCAACTTCAGGACCGGTTCGAGTTGAAACTTCGCCATCAGCAAACCCTAATTCTCTCAGGCCCTGCAGCCGCCGGCTGGACGACTCGCCGAGCCTCCAGCGATTTGCGGGCCCGCTCGAGTTCGGCCGTCAGTTGGGCCAGGTCGTTCCGGGCCTGAGCAAACAGCACCGGCTCGGCGATGTCCTGCCGCAGAAAGGACAGTATCTGCTCTCTCATGGCTATGGCCAGGTCCACCTCCGGGTTCGACCCGGCTGCGTAGGCGCCGATGTTCACCAGGTCCTCAACTTCCCCGTAGACCCCCAGCAGGCGAACCAGTTGCCGGGCCGCCTCCAGATGCTGCTGGTCGACCAGGTCGTTCATCAGGCGGCTGATGCTCTGGGTGAGGTCGATGGCTGGGTAATGGCCCTGGTTGGCCAGGCGGCGACTGAGCACCAGGTGGCCGTCGAGAATGCTTCGCACGGCGTCGGCCACCGGCTCGTTCAGGTCGTCGCCCTCGACCAGGATGGTGTAGAACCCGGTGATGCTTCCGCGGTCGCTCTTGCCGGCCCGCTCCAGGATTCGCGGCAGAAGCGAAAAGACGCTCGGCGGATAGCCCTTGGTGGTCGGCGGTTCGCCGGCGCTGAGGCCGACCTGCCGCTGGGCCACGGCCAGCCGCGACACACTGTCGAGCATCAGCAGGACGTCGCCTCCCTGGTCGCGGAAATACTCGGCCACAGTGTGGGCCACCAGAGCAGCCTTGACCTTCACCAGCGGCGGCTCGTCGTTCGTCGAGACGATGACCACCGACTTTCTAAGTCCGTCCTGGCCGAGGTCGCGTTCGATAAAGTCGCGGACCTCGCGGCCGCGCTCGCCGACCAGGCAGATGACATTCACGTGAGCGCTGGTGTAGCGGGCCATCATGCCCAGCAGGATGCTCTTTCCAACCCCGGCCCCGGAGAAGATTCCGACCCTCTGTCCGCGCCCGCAGGTCAGGCAGGCGTCGATGGAGCGGATGCCCGTGCCGATGGCCTCGTTGATGCGACCGCGCTGCAGGGCGGCGATGGCCCGGGTTTCGATTTCCCGCCGCACGCTGCAGCGGACCGGCCCCCGGCCGTCGATGGCTTCGCCGAGCCCGTTAAGCACGCGGCCCATCAACTCGTCGCCGACGCCGACCGCCTGCCGCCGGGCCTCCAGCCGCACGATGTCGCCGCGGCTGACTCCCGCCATCTCGTCAAGGGCCATCAGCAGCGTCTCATCGCCCCGGAAGCCCACCACTTCGCAGCGCACCGCCCGCCCGGTGGAGCGAGCCTGCACCCGGCAGCGACTGCCGACGGCCACCGGCAGTTGTTCCACGACAATCGACAGGCCCACCACCTGGTGCACCCGGCCTTCGATGCCCAGGGGGCTCAGCCTGGCCACCTCCTCGGCGAGATTGCGAAACGATCCGCTCAAGCGTTTCCTCCGCAGGTGACCGCAACCGGACAATCTACCCCGATCAGTTCCCTGGCCACTCGTGCAATCTGCGTTTCCACCTGTGCGTCAACCCGGCCGCTGGTCCGCTCGGCCACGCACCCGCCACGACTGACCTTCCGGTCGGCGGCCAGCGTGATCGGCGACGAGTCGTGCCCCACCAGGTCCGCGTGCAGTCGGCTGAGGAACTGCTCGGCCGCAGCGGCGTCCGCCGGGTGAACCCGCAGAACAAGTCCGCTGCCGGAGCCGGCCTGTTCGATGACCTCCTCCAGCAGGGGCTGCACGTGGTCGCTGTTGATCGAGAACTGCAGGCGACAAATGCGTTCGGCAATGGCCACGGCCAGAAGCAGCAGGTCCTGCCTGGCCTCGGCCAGCAGATCGTTGCGCTGGATCTGGATTTCCTTGAGCACCTCGATGAGTGCCTCTCGGACACTGGCCGTATCTTCGCTCAGCCGCTCGGACTCTTCCTTCAGGGCCTGGTCGCGGCCCTCCTGCCGCCCCCTGGCAAGACCCGCGTCGTAGCCGGCCTTTTCGCCTCTGGCGGCGGCCACCTGCTCGGCCTCCCGGGCTTTGGCCAGGGCTTCGGTCAGGATTTCCCTGGCCTTGGCCTTGGCCTGTTCGATCTCCTGGCGAGCCACCTGCTCGAGATCGCGAAGGTTCAGCGTCACCGGCGACTGCACGGCTTCCTCGACCTGTTGGCGGGCGATTATGCTAGACAACCAGTTCCTCCTCTCCGCCGCGGCCGGCGATGATGATCTCGCCGCCGTCTTCCAGGCGGCGGACCACGTCGACGATGCTCTGCTGGGCGGCCTCGACGTCGGCCACGCGGACCGGCCCCATATATTCCATGTCTTCCTCGATCAGCGTCACCGCCCGCTCGGACATGTTCTTGAAAATCTTTTCCTTGAGTTCGTCGCTGACGGTTCTCAGGGCCAGGGCCAGCGTCTCGTTCTCGATCTCCTTGAGAACCGACTGGATGCCCTTGTCGCTGACCAGGATGATGTCCTCGAAAACGAACATCAGGCGGCGAATCTGCTCGACCAGCTCGGGGTCGTCTTCGTCCAGGGTTTCCAGGATGCCCTTCTCCGTGGAGCGGTCGGCCAGGTTGAGCATCTCGGCCACCGAATCAACGCCGCCGGCTTTCTCGAACTTCTGCGAGACGATGGCGCTGAGGCGGCTCTCCAGGGCCTTTTCGACCTGCCCGATAACCTCTGGGCTGGTCTGCTCCATGTTGGCCACCCGGCGGACCACTTCGATCTGGGTCTTCGAGGGCAACCCGCTGAGGATCTCGGCCGCCTTGTCGGCCGCCAGGTGCGACAGGATCAGGGCGATCGTCTGCGGGTGCTCGCCCTGGATGAAAGTCAGCAGGTTTGCACTCTCGGCCTTGTGCAGAAACGAAAAGGGCGAGGTCTGCATCGATTTCTCAACCGAGTGCATCATCGTCTCGGCTTCCTCTTTCGAGAAAGTCTTCTCCAGAAGGCTTCGGGCGGCGATCGGTCCGCCGCTGTCCATGACACCGCGAGCCAGGGCAACGTGATAGAACTCCTCGATCACCGCGTCTCGTTCTTTCTGGCCGATGTTTCCCAACTGGGCGATCTCGCGAGCGATGGCCTCGACCTGCTCCTTCTCGAGCTTCGACATGATCAGCGCCGCCAGTTCCTCCTCGATGCTGACCAGCAGCACCGCGACCTTGCGAGCGTTCCTGCAGGCGGTCTCAACCACTGCTCTCACTCCTTGGCGATCCAGCGTTTCATCAGATCGGCCACACTTTCGGGGTCGTCCCGAATCATGCCCGAAATCTGGTCCTGCATCCTGGTCGTGCGAATGGTGTCGGCCTCGAGTTCGACGCCTTCAAGAATACTGTCCAGCGTCAGCCCGGCCTCGCCCACACTGTCTTCGACCGGCCCGGCGTCGGCCACCGGCGACGGCTCCGAATGCACCTTGCTGACCACCTTGTAGACCATCAGCAGGGCCAGTACGGCCATGACACCCAGACCCACCGACGGTCCGTAGCGACTTACGGCCACCACCAGGCCGCCCACCGACTCGCCGTCGTCAACGGCGCCTTCATCAGCCGCGACGTCGTAGAACCAGCCGACATTGACCGCCGACTTTTCGGCTGTGCCGATAAGCGTCTCGGTGACCTTGGCGATCTTGGCCAGCTCGGTATCGATGATCGTCTTCAGCTTACTCTCGTCGATCTTCTTGTCCGCGCCGTCGGTGCCCATGCGGAGAATGTTGACGAAGTAGCTTCGCGGCACACTGACCGTGGCCTTGACCTGCTCGACCGCACCGGCGGTTTTCTCGATGATGGTGTCCACGCGGCCCCAGTCGGCGGGAACACCGACCTGTTCATTTGACGTCTTGTCGCCGGCGCCGCCCGTTGAGGCCGTGCTGAGGCCGACACCGGTGTTGGGCACCACACCCGGTTCTCCCCCGCTGGCCGCCCCGCCGCTTTCGGTGGTCTGCTCACTGAGTGTTCCCGGGATAACCGTGTTGGGGTCCGGGGTGTGAGTGTCGATTCTCTTGCGGTCGGTATTGACCTTGACATGCACGCCGACCACGACGCCGGGGATGTAGGGGGCCAGCCCCTTGCGGATCTTCTCCTCGTGATAGGCCTCCCAGGCCTCTTTGATCCGCAGCCCCTTGTCGGAAATCGAGCTCGCTTCGTCGCCCAGGTCGAAAGGCCGCCCGTGGGTCGTGTCGATCACCCTGACCTTGGCGATAGTCAGGCCGTTGGTCGCTCCGGCCACCAGGTTGCCGATGGCCAGGGCGGTGGACCAGACAAGCGGATTGGCCCGGCTGCTGTCGACGGCCACCGAGGCCGACACGCCCCGCGGCACACCGCGGATGGTTCGCTCGGAGCCGTAGTTGATGTTGACGCTTGCCCGGCGGACACCAGGCATGGCCCGGATGCTCTTTTCGAGTTCCTTCTTACGAAGGTACCTCAACTGGCTGTCGCGCACCTTGTCGGAAGTCCACATGCTGCTGCCGTTGAAGAGCTGGTCGATATCGATGTCGCTGTCGGCCGAGATGGCTTCGCCCGTGGCCAGAAGGCCCAGGCACATGGGCCGCATATCGGCCGGCACGAAAATCTGGTTGCCCCGGACCTCGTACTCGATCTGCTTGGCCTGAAGCACTTTGACCGCCGGCTCGAGTTCGTCGGTAGCGAACTGCACCGGGAGCGGGGCCAGGTCCGGGCCCCCGGAGTTCTGGGCGACGATCAGCAACATGGTCACCACCAGCAGAACCACCATGACCAGGGCCAGCCGGCCGCTGCCGCTGAGGGCATTCCAGGTGGCTTTCAACTGCTCTAGTTTCTGTTGCAGGAACTCCATTTTTCTTTTCTCCCGATCATCCCGGCCGGACCCAGAGCCCGTACGTGTTTAGCCATGTAGGGGCACCCCTTGCGGGTGCCCGCAAGAAGCCGGATGGCTAGGGCGTTTGCGGGCGGGGGCAAGCCCCGCCCCTACAAAAAAACCACAGAAACGCCATGCCGCTAAACACGTACCAGGGCCCGGTCACAGGATGGCCCTCAGATCCGCATGTTGCGGATCTCGTCCCAGGCGTCGACCAGTTTGTTGCGAATCTGCATCAGTGTCTTAAAGGCCAGGTCGGCCTTCTGGACCGCGCTGAGAACCTCGGTCACGTTCTGTGTCTTGCCGGTGGCCAGACGCTCGAAAGCCACGTCGGCATCTTTCTGCAGGCGGTCGACCTCCTCGAGGCTGTTGACCAGCATCTCCTTGAAAGACTGCCCCGGGGCCGGCTTGCCCAGGCCGGCCGGCTTCAGCGCGTCGCCAAACTGGGGCCGCTGAATCTGAAAATTGCCGCCAATGTCGTTAGCCATGATCGGACTTTCCTGTTATCTGTTGCCTGCCCGGCCGCCGGCCCCGCTCCCGGAGTCGCCGGCCAATTCCTGTCGTTACGCCAGAATCCTCAGGGCGCTGTTGATAATGCTCTTGGTCATCTCGAAGGCCGTCACGTTGGCCTCGAAGGCCCGTGCCGCCTCGATCGCGTCAATCGTTTCGGTGGCGATGTCCACGTTCGGAAAGTTCACATATCCGTCCGGCCCGGCATCCGGGTGGTCCGGGGCTTGAACTCTCCGCAACGGACCCTGCTGGCGGACCACTCCCGCCACGCGGACGCCGGGAGTGCCTTTGCCGTTGGCGCCGGACTCGAACAGCGTGATCAGCCGCCGATAGGGCGACAACTCGCCGCGCTCGTTACGGGTCGTGTTGACGTTAGCCAGGTTCGAGGCGATGGTCGTCATCCGCACCCGCTGGGCCCGCATGCCGCTGGTCGCAATGTCAAAGCTCTGGAACATCGCTTACTCCTACAATTTCCCGCGAATGGCCGCCTCGAGCGTGCCGTACTGTTTCCGCAGCACCTCGATGGCCGTCCGATGCATCAGCGTGTTCTTGGCCAGTTCGCTCATCTCCTGCTCGATGCTGCGATTGCCGCCATCGTGAAACAGAATGTTGGCTTCCTGCCGCTCGATGGAGCGGAACTCGATTCTGCCGCCTTTGCGGACCACCTCGATGTTCCGGGTGCTCTGAAGTTGCAAGGGCTGCCCGGTCCGCCGCGATTCGCTGATCGCCCGGCCCAGCATCTCCTGGAACTCGGCCACCGGCAGGTCGCGCACCTTGTAATTGGGCGTGTCGATGTTGGCGATGTTGTCGGCCAGCACAGCGTTGCGGGCCTCGGCGAAAACGGCCACCTGCCGGGCCGCCTCCAGAGAACTACTGCTGAGAATACCGCTGATCCAACCTGCCAAGTCACGTTACTCCTGACAAAGGCGCAGAACCCCAAGTCCTCTTATTCGCAAAGGCCGTACCAGACCGCCACGGAAACTGTTCCGGATACTCCACTGGTGCGATAAGTCATTGCCTTGCCACTTGTTACCTTCATTCCGTCCATCTCAAAACATCCCTTTTCCGGTGCCGGTAGCCTGCCCCGGCAGGAGTTTATTGCGCTGCCACCGGCAAGTTCTTCCGGTTCGCTTCTTTCAGCCGCCGGCCCACCTCGGCCATCTGGTAGGCCTTGACTTTCATGCCCAGCGTCCGCACGGAAATGCCCAGAGCCTCGGCCGTACGGGCCCTGTGGCCGCCGAACTTCTCGAGCGTCGCGTGGATCATCTCGCGTTCGACCGTCTCCAGCGGCGTGCCGGGGGCAAACTGCGGCCCTCCGACCCGCGGCACACCGCTCAGCCACGAGCGAAGGTCGTCGGCCCTGATGGTCGGACCCAGGCCCATCACGCAGGCCCGCTCGACCAGGTGCTCGAGTTCGCGAACGTTGCCCGGCCAGTCGTAGCAACCGAGCAGGTCCAGGCAGTCGGCCGAGAAACTCACGGCCTGCCGCCCTTCGCGGCGGCTGTACTGCGAGAGGAAATGTTCGGCCAGCACCGCGACGTCCTCGCGCCGTTCGCGCAGCGGGGGAATCCGGATCGGCACGACGTTCAGACGATAGTAAAGATCCTCGCGAAATTCGCCCGCCGTCACCGCCTCGGCCAGGTTTCGATTGGTGGTGGCCAGCACGCGAACGTCGACCTGCAAGGTCTCGCTGCTGCCGACGCGCTCGAACTGCTGTTCCTGAAGCACCCGCAGCAGCTTGGACTGCAAGCGCGGCTCAACTTCGCTGATCTCGTCGAGCATCAGCGTGCCGCCGTCGGCCAGTTCGAAGCGCCCCTTGCGAAGCCGGTCGGCCCCGGTGAACGCTCCGCGCTCGTGGCCAAAGAGTTCGCTCTCCAGCAGCCCTTCGCTCAGGGCGGCGCAGTTCATGCAGAGCATGGGCCGCTCGGCCCGCGGGCTCTGAAGATGAATCTGCCTGGCCACCACTTCCTTTCCGACGCCGCTCTGGCCGCAAATCAGCACCGTGGCCCGGCTGCCGGCGACTCGGGTGATCTGCTCGCGAATCCGGCCGATGGCCCGGCTGCAACCGACCAGCGCCACCTCGCCCTGGCCGCGGACCTGTGTCTTCAGGGCCTCGTTCTCTTTTCGCAGCCGGCGGTGCTCCAGGGCCCGGTCAACAACCGCCAGCAACTGGTCGGCCTTGAAGGGCTTGCCCAGGAAGTCGAACGCCCCGAGCTTCATTGCCCGCACGGCCACGTCGACCGTCCCGAAAGCGGTGATCAGCACAACGGCTGTGTCCGGCCAGCGGGACTTGATCTTCTCCAGCAACTCGACGCCGCCCATGCGGGGCATCTTCAGGTCGGTCACGACCAGGTCGAACCGCCCCCGACCCAGAGCCGCCAGGGCCGCCCGGCCGTCGTCGGCCGTCACCACGTCGTGATCGTTGCGACGGAGCGTCAGTTCAACGCTCTCGCGCATCAACTCCTTGTCGTCCACCACCAGTATCCGAGCCACTACCGTTACTCCTTGTCGCCTTGGACGGCGAAGTCGGCCACAACTCCCGCCCCATCCCCCTCACCCGCCGCGGCCTTGGGGCCGGCCAACGGCAGAGAGACGGTGAAAGTCGTTCCGCCAACCTGGTTGTTGTTCGCCGTGATCCTTCCGCCGTGGGCTTCGATCGCGCGGTGCACGATAGCCAGCCCCAGACCGGTTCCCTGTGCGCGCCGCGTGAAGAAGGGGTCGAAAATCTTCTCCAGGTCCTCTTCGGCGATACCTCCGCAGGTGTCCTCCAGCATCACGGCAAAACACTTCTGTCCCGCTACTTGGGCTGCGGCGATTCGAAGCGAGGCTTCGTTGCGGCCCTGGGCCGCCTGGGCCGCATTGAGGATCAGATTCAGCAACGACCGCACGATCAGCATTCCGTCCACCCGCACCTCGACGGCAAGTTCCCATTGGCTCACCGCGACGCGGAGGCCGCTGCAGTCGATCTCCAGGGCGGCCAGCTCCAGGGCCGACTGCACCAGGTCGTCCAGGCAGTGCATCTGGGCGTCGACGTGCAGGTCGCGCGTAAAGAGCAGCATGTCCTCGACGATTCGGTTCAGAATCCGCACACCGCCCTGCAGGCGCGACAGGATGCCCAGCGGCTGCTCCTGCCCGGCCAGGTCGTCGGCCAGCATATCCCCGCAGAGCATGATGCCGCCCAAGGGGTTACGAATCTCGTGGGCCACCGCGGCGGCCATCTCGCCGAGCACGGCCAGACGCTGGCGACGCTGAAGCTCGCGGTTCTTCTGCTCCAGTTCGCCGGTCAGCCGGGCCACTTCGCTCTTGAGGGACTCGTGGCTGACCCGCAGCCGTTCGGTGGCCTCGTTGTAGCGAAGCAGAATCTCCAGCAGATCGTCGCGAGATAGTTCCCTGGCCGCGGATCTCTGTTCGGTCAGTTGTTGTTCCATGGCCGCTCCGCTCACTGTAATCCCGGCGAATCTACACGTCCGTCCGATCGACCAGTTGGCTCTCCGGCCGCCGGCCCGTCGAACGGTACGCCGTTTCCAACTGACGTTTGCGATCGAAGGTCACCAGTTCCTCTTGGGCCGCCTCCTTGCGATTGGCCAGCACCTCGGCGTCCTCGGTCTCCCGGGCGATCAGGTCTTCCAGCAGATCGCGCACCTTGCGAAAGGCCTCGCCGATTTCCACTCGCTGCAGGGCCGGCAACTGGTCGCAACAATCGTTCCAGGCCGCCTTCAGGGGTTTCAGTTGGCCCTCGAGTTCGCTGATGCGGGAAATGGCCTCCTGCTTGCGGGCCAGCAGGTCGAGCAACTTCTCGCCCTGGCCGCCGTCGATCAGCCGACGCTGCTCCTCGCGGAGTTCAGACAACTGCCGACAGACGGCAGCTTCCTGCTCCAGTGCCGCCAATATTTGACCGCCGTCGATGGCTATCATGGTCTGCCCCGTATCTGTTAGTCCCGTCAGTCCCGTCAGTCCCGCTGCATCGTGCGAATCCAGTTTTCCCAGTACTGTTTCGACGGTTCGCCGAGTCGGGCGGCAAATTTCGACTCGGGAATCTTCGCCAGAGTCCAGCCGGCACGCTCAAAGACCGCCTTGGACTTGTCTTTGTGTCCCATGCTCTCGTAGATCGTGACCAGCTTCACGTAGGCCGCCATGGCGCTGGGGTCCAGTTGGAACCGGTAAACGATGACGTTGTAGATCTTGACGGCTTCCTCGAAGCGGTCGAGTTCGTACAGGCTGTCAGCCAGGCCGAACAGAATGTCGCGGTACTCCTGTTCGCCCAGGGCGGTCATCCGGTCTTGGGGCATCTGCTCGTAAATCTTCTTCAGCCGCTCGAACTGGCCGACGGCGCTGCTGAGTTTCTGGCGATGAATCTCGGTGAAAGCCTCCTTGTCGACGCTGCGGACGGCCCTGGCGCTCTTGGCCAATGCCGCCAGCCCCTGGCTGCGAACCGACAAGGCCAGCA
This sequence comes from Anaerolineaceae bacterium, assembly GCA_011682595.1. The sequence continues at coordinate 2,290 of JAACEH010000017.1, read as the reverse complement.
GACAGGCCGCCGACCGGGCGTCGGTCGTTCCGGGATAGCGCTGGATGTACTCGCTCAGGGTCATGATCGCCCGGTCGTAATCCTCGCGGCGGAACAGCAGCCGGCCCAGTTGCATCAGGCTGTTGCGGTACCAGATGCTTTCCGGCTCGATCTTCGTAGAATTTTCGGTCAGCTTGCGGTAGGCGTCCTCGGCCTGGTCGTAGAAGTCCGGCCCTTTGCGGGTGAAGGCGTTGCCCAGCCGATAATGGGCCTCGAACCCGGCCAGGGAGTTGCCGGCCCTCATGACAAGGTCCTGCAAGGTCTTGATGGCCTTGTCCCACTGGCCCATGACTTCCCACTGCCGACCCAACTCCAGCAGCGCCTCGGGCACCCGGGCATCGCTCGGAATCTCCTTGACGAACCTCTGCAGAACCTCCGCCGACCTCTTGTGGGCTCCAGCCTGGACGAAACATCGCCCCGCCTGCCACATGTCGTCGGGATACTGCCGCTGCGTCAGCCCGTGGAAATCCTCGGCCAGCCGCAGGTACAGGTCGCCCGCCTCTTTCCAGGTCAGCTCGGCCTTCAACCGCGATTCTTTCTGCGCCCCCTTACCCAACTTCGGATCTACGGCCCCGGCGGCCGCTAATGTCGCCACCCGCATCAGGATCAGGGCCTTGTCTTCCAGAACCTTCTCGTCCGGCTCGCCAAGAATCGACTCCTCGAGCATGACAAATTTCAAGGCCTCTTCGATGCGGCCCCGGGTGAGGGCGATTCTCCTCTGCCCCTGCAGAATCCGGCGAGCGTGCTTCAGGTCGATCCACGGGTTTTGCCCGTCGCTCAACTGGCGCAGTTGCGGCGCGATTCTCGCGTAGACCTCCGCAGCCCGCTCGCCCTCGCCCAAAGCCAGAAACGTCTCGGCGGTGCCGAGCTGCGCCGCCAGGGCTTCGTCGCTCTCCGGGTATTCGCTGCTGGTCCGCCCGTACCACTTGAGGGCGTGCTCGTAGTTCTTCATCTCGTAGTTGACGCGGCCCTGCATCAGGAAGGCCCGGGCGTCGAGGGCCTCGTCGGCCGGCTTGCGGTCCAGCGAGGCGTTCAGCGTGTCGATGGCCGCCGTGTGCCGGCCGGCCAGACGCTGGATGTCGGCCAGGGCCAGCAGGAACTCCTTCGGCATATCCCGCCCGGCCACCGAGCGCAGAACTCTTTCGGCCTCCGTGTAGCGACCCTTGGTTTTCAGCAGATCGGCCTCGACCAGGGCCACCTCGTGCCGCTGCCGATCGCTCGCCCCGTCGCCCAACTCCTTGTGAATCGCAGCCACCTCGGCCAGGGCTTCGTCTAGGCGGGGCTGCGGCTTGACGCTGCGCAGGGCACGGATCTTCGCCAGGCGAATCGCCAGGCGGTCTTCCCGCTTGTTCTCAAGCGCCCGGTCGTAATAGTCGACCGCCTGAAGGGGCTCGCCCAGGCGGTCGTGGACCTGGCCTAGCATGAACAGAATCTGCGGCGACGGCATGTCCTGCGGCCCGGACTCCAGGGCCCTGCGATAGCTGGCCTGTGCCTTCTTAAGGAAAAGGAAATCGAGTTCGTTCCCATCGGCCCGCAGGCTCAACCGATAGTTGGCGTCGCCCTGGAGTTCGTCGACCTCGCCGACTGACTCATGACCGGGGTATTCGGCCTTGAACCGCTCGCAGAGCTTGATTGTCGAAACGAACTTCTCGGCCCCGAAGGCCTCACGGGCCTGCTGGAGGAGGGCGGTGTCGCTCGGTTCCGGCTCACGCGGACAGAGCAGAAACAGCAAGGCGGCAATGAAGCAGCCCACGCTGAGGATCAGCAACGGGATCTGCCACTTGCCCCCGACCTGTTCCCGCAACTGGGCGGTCCATGTCTGGGGCTCGTCTGTAAGTTGCTGCGCCATTGCCGGCGACCTTTCAATGGCACTCTCGCAACATCGGAACGGATTAAGTTTCTCCCTTTTCCCGTTCCTTGAGCCGACCGCACCCGACGGTCCTGCTCAGTTCTGTTGCCACACTTTCACGAATACCGCCCGAACGAACGTTCTCGGGCGACGTTACCAGAACCGATATGCCTACCTGCTCACACCGTCGGACACCGAGTCCCCTTCGGCCATGGCCGAAGCCGAAGCCAGGTCCTCGGTCTCGAGGATTCGTCGTATCTCTTCCAGGGTCCGAGTGCTCTTCAAAGAGCGGATCACCTCCAGGCGGCGAAAGGTCTCTTCGCCGTACATCCGGTGCCCGCCACGGGTGCGCTCCTGCTCGGTAATCAGCCCCATGGTGGTGTAGTTGTGGACCGTCTGACG
>JAACEH010000218.1 GCA_011682595.1 Anaerolineaceae bacterium | reverse complement strand
TCCGGACGGTGTAGCTGGGACCGTCGCTGCGCAGCTCGACGTCGCTGACCTCCAGCCGCGGATCGCCGGCGGCGGCCACGGCCAGGCGGCACATCTCCAGGCGGTCCTCATCGGGGGCCAGGGGCCGGGCCGTCTTGTGCGGCGGCCTGGCGCTGGGCACCAGGACGAGTTTCTCCAGGCCAAGCTCGTCGAGGGCCGCCCGGGCGATGGCCAGGTGGCCCAGGTGAATGGGGTTGAAGGTGCCGCCGAACAGGGCAGTGGTCTCGCTCATGCTTGCCTTGATAGTCACTCGGCGGCCGAAAGTCAACAGTGTCGGTCCGGCGGCGGTGCCGCCGGGGGCCAGGGCATGGCCCGTAAGAACAAGTAGCGGCGTCCAGGAAGCCAGGGCTCTGGTGCATGTCACGTTTGTGGATTTTTCATGCAATGGGTGGCATGGGCTGCTTGCCAGCCCATGTCGTGGAATCACGGAACATGCGTCGCCAGCGACGCATGCCACCCCCGTCGGGTCTGTTGACCCGACCTTGGTTCGCGCCGCAAAGACTTGAACTGCACGCGCGGCCGGTCTATGATAAGGTGGTAAGCTCGTGGCGGAGGGTGTCCGAAGCGAATGCGGCCGATTTCTGTCTCAATCATCTTTCTGTGCCTGTTGCCGGCGGCCGGCTTTGCCCTGTCGGCCGAGGCGACCGGCGACGCGAAAGACAGCAAGGCCGAAGCATCCCCCCCTGCATCCGGGGATGAATCGGCCGGCGGCGACAAGACCGAGAAGGGCGCCAGGAAAAAAGACGGCGATCGCCCGGCCTCCGCAGAGTCGGCCCCGGCCAACCCGTTCACCAAGACGGCTGCGGGCAGACCCGATGCCCTGGCGGGGGCCGTCGAACTGAGCGACGGCACAGTTCTGCCGGGACTGGTTTACCTGACCCGCGGCAAGGACCTGGAGATTTTCGACACCGCGAAAAAAAAGCAGCGGCGCATCCCCCTGGCATCAGTCCTGACCATCGAGGCGGTCGTCGAGTGGGAGCGCATGGATCGCCAGTGGCGGTTCAAGACGGCCGGCCATCCCGAGAAGGTTTACACGGGCAAGAGTTATCCGAACCGCATGCTTTCCTACCGCATAACGCTCGGCGACCAGGGCGTGGTCGAGGGCCACATCGCGGGCCAATTGCTGTACGTGCAGCCCCGCGAGGGCCGGGTGCGGTTACTGGTGCTGCACAAGCGGCACAAGGGTCCGCCGGGCACGAAGCTCAAGGACCTGGTTTACCTGAAGCGGGTCCGCCTGGGCGAGAAGGCCCGCCAGGAAGCCGAGGAGCAACTGCGAAAGAAGGCCGAGCAAGAGGCGTGCAAAAAAAAGGCCAAGGACACAGCAGGCGGGCAAGAAGAGAAATCGAAGCCCGAGCGTAAGGAAGCTGAATGAAGATCGCATACTTTGACGCATTTTCCGGGGCCGGCGGCGACATGATTCTGGCGGCGCTGGTCGACGCGGGGCTGGACGCGGCGGCCCTGGAGGCCGCCCTCAGGACACTGAAGGTTGGCCACTGGCGTATCGAGACCCGGCCCGAGACGCGGCACGGTCTGGCGGCGACGCGCCTGGTCGTGCACCTGGAAGAGGGTCACGACTCATCGCACCGCCGGCTGGACGACATTCGCGAGATCATCGGCCGGGCCGACCTGCCGGGCTCCTCGGCTGAGCGAGCCGTGGCCATCTTCACCCGCCTGGCCGAGGCCGAAGCGAAGGTTCACGGCACGACGGTCCAGGAGGTTCACTTTCACGAAGTCGGGGCGGTCGATTCGATCGTCGACATTGTCGGGGCGGCCGCGGCCCTGGAACTGATGGGCATCGAGCGGGTCGGCGCTTCGGCCATACCGACCGGCGGCGGAACCGTCCGCTGCCGGCACGGCCTCATTCCGGTCCCGGCCCCGGCCACCGCCGAACTGCTCAAGGGCGTGCCGCTGCGGCCCTCGACGGAGCAGCATGAACTGACCACCCCGACCGGGGCGGCCATTCTGACCACACTTTGCGAGAGCTTTGGTCCCATGCCCGAGATGAGCGTCGAGTCGGTGGGCTACGGCGCGGGCAGCCGCCGGGGCGAACAGTTGCCGAACCTTCTTCGGGTTTTCATCGGCTGCACGGTCGAGGCCGACGGCCTGGAGGCCGACACCGTCTGGGTGATCGAGACCAACCTGGACGACGTGACGGCCGAGGTGGTGGCCGAGGCCAGCCGGCGGCTGATGGAGGCCGGGGCGCTGGACGTTTTCTCAACGCCGATCACGATGAAGAAGGGGCGCAGCGGGCTGTTGCTGCGGTGCCTGGTTCACGAGGGCCGCCGGGGCGAAATCGAGCAACTGATCTTCGAGCACACCGGCACATTCGGCTTGCGGCGCAGCCAGTGGAGCCGCTCGATGCTGGCCCGGCGACACCAGACGGTCCAGACGCGGTACGGCCCGGTGCGGGTCAAGCTGGGCCTGTCGGGCCGGCGGGTGGTCCGCCTGGCCCCGGAGTTCGAGGATTGCCGCCAGGCGGCCGAGCGCAGCGGGGTCAGCGTGCAGCGAGTCATGCAGGAAACAATGCGACGTTACGAGGGCGCCGGAGAATGAGCAACCCCCTGGCCATGATCCCGACGCTGCTGGCCGCCGACGGGCCGCTGATCTCTATCTGGGATTGGGTGATCCGGAACAAGCCGCTGCTCATTGTCACCGGGGTGGCCGTTCTTCTGGCCTTTGTGGTCTCGACCATCGTCGCCCGCTGGGTGACCCGGGGCGTAGCCGACGAGGTCCGCCGTCACAAGGCCCGGCGGACCATCGCTTACCTGACCCAACTGGGCGCCATGGCGGTCGTCCTGGTCACCTGGGCGGGGAAGTTCAATCTGTCACTGCTCATCGGCCTGGCCTCGGTCGGCCTGGCCCTGGCCCTGCAGAACGTCATCCTCTGCCTGGCCGGGTGGGCGAAGATCGTCCTTCGCCGCCCGTTCGATATCGGCGATCGCATACAGGCTGGCCAGCACATCGGCGACGTGATCGACATCAGCCTGCTGCACACTTACATCCTGGAGGTCGGCAACTGGGTCGACGCCGACCAGTCGACCGGCCGCGTGGCCTACATACCGAACAGCGTCGTCTTCACCCAGACGGTCTTCAACTACACGCAGGGCTTTCCTTACATCTGGCACGAGCTGCCGATTCTTGTTACCTTTGAGAGCGACTGGCGACGGGCCAGGATGATCCTCGAGGACCTGGCGGCCCGGCATTCGAGCGACATGGTCGACAAGGTGCGCACGCTGATTCAGCGGATGAAGCGCAACTACCCGATTCGCTACGCGCACCTGCACCCGATCGTCTACACAAGCGTTCGCGACTCGGGCGTGTTGCTGACCGTCCGCTACCTGACCGAAGCCCGCGAGCGGCGACAGAGCGAGACGGAGTTGTGCGAAGAGATTCTCGAGGCCTTCGCCAAAGAGCCGTCGATCAACTTCGCCTATCCGACCTACCGGATGACCGGCGGGGTGGGCCTGGTCGAGACAATGACCCAGATGAGAACGGCAGACGAGGAAGACCCCCAAGATGACCAGTAGCTGGATTGTGGGCGCAAACTTCCTGACCGAGAACCCGACCCTGGCCCTGGTTCTGGTGCTGGGCGTCGGGGCCTTCTTTCTGATCTTCACGCGGCGCCGCATCGCCCGGCGGCAGTCGCAGTCGTCCGCCTCGCGTCGCCCGGCGGCCCGCTCCTGGCCCTCCCCCGGCGACGCGGGCCGGCGCGGCCTGCAGGAGAGCATGGAGAAGCTCCTGCTCGAACTTGAGGAACTGAACTGTCGCGCGAGATCAACAGCCAGGTCGACACGCGGCTGCGGGCCCTGAACCTGCTGATCCAGGAAGCCGACCAGAAGATCAAGGAGTTGCGTCGCCTGCAGGGACTGAGCGACGACCAGGGACCGTCGCTGCCCGAGGGGATGCCCCCGCCGCCCGAGGAGCCGCACCCCGAGGTCACCAGCGAGCGGTACGCCAGGGTTTATCACCTGGCCGAGAGAGGGCTGAGCGTGGTCGAAATAGCCCGCGAGCTGGACATGCTGGCCGGCGAGGTGGAGCTGATCCTGGCCCTGCGGCGGACCGGCCCCGGGGCAACGGGGGGGGGCGTGTGATCGGATACCTGGCCCTGCTGGTATTGGCGGCACTTGTCCTGCTGGTCTGGATTTCCCGGCACATCACCATCAGCGGCATCAGCCGCTCGCAGGACACCCTGCGACCCGAGGACCGGTTCCCCCTGCCGGAGGAGCCGCCGAAGGTCAGCATCATCGTCCCGGCCAAGGACGAGCAGGACAATATTGCCGAGTGCATCGGCACGCTTCTGGCCCAGGACTATCCGGACTTCGAGATTATCGTCGTCGACGATCGCAGCACCGACCGCACGGCGGCCATCGCCGGCGAGTTGGCCGAGCGGGAGGAGCGCATCCGCCTGGTGCAGGTCGACGAG
>JAACEH010000016.1 GCA_011682595.1 Anaerolineaceae bacterium | reverse complement strand
GCACGCGTCCGTCGTCCAGCCGCATCCGCGGACCGTAGGTGTTGAAGATCCGGGCGATCCGCACGTCGAGTTCGCGGTAACGGTGGTAGGCCGTCACCAGGGCCTCGGCGAAGCGTTTCGACTCGTCGTAGACGCTCCTCGGGCCCACCGGGTTGACGTTGCCGTAGTAGTCCTCGGTCTGCGGATGTACGAGCGGGTCGCCGTAGCATTCGCTTGTCGAGGCCTGCAGCAGCCGGGCGCCGCCGGCCAGGGCCAGTTCCAGCATGGCCCTCATGCCGAGCGAGCCGACGTTGAGCGTCTCGATGCCCAGGCGATGATAGTCGACCGGCGATGCGGGGCAGGCCAGGTTGTATAGGCGGTCCAGCGGGCCGTCGAGGTCGAACCCGTCGCAGATGTCCGTCTCGTGAAAGGCGAAGTGTTTGTCGCCGGTGTGGCCGGTCAGGTGTTCCAGGTTCTTCAGGTTGCCGGTCGAGAGGTTGTCGAGCCCGATGACCGTGTGGCCGTCGGCCAGCAGGCGGTCGACCAGGTGCGATCCGAGAAACCCGGCGGCGCCGGCGACGATTATCCGCATGCTGGAGACTCCTTGCCTCGGGACAGTTCAGGGCGATTATAGCCTGCCGGGCGGGCATTACAAGGGTGCCGCGGGCGATGGGCGGGATCCCTGCAGCAGTGGGTGCCACGGTCTGACCGAGAGTCAGGCCGTGATCATCTCCCGAAGGCTCGTGCTACGTAGCAAGCCACTTCGCGGAGTAGTATTCGTCATGGCCTGGCTGCGCCAGACCGTGGCACCCCGCAGGGGCGGGCGATGGGCGGGATCGTGCAGCCGGGGGAAAATGGCGAAAGTCTGTTGACGGCGCGCGATTTTTACGATATATATAAGCAGTCGGATTATCGGATTACGAGGACCGTGCGATGAACCTCAACCGGAACGATGCCCTCAGGACCAGCGACGCGACCATGCATCGACTGCATGGCCTGCGGCTGTGCGCCCCGGGGTGTGCGCTCCTTTGCGAGCACCCGGCAGGAGGTTCGACGTAGTCTGAGACGGATATTCAGGATACGCCAGCCCGCCGCCGGGAAACCGGTTGCGGGTTTTTTTGCTGTGAAAAGCGGCTGGAAAAGAGTTTCCCGGTCGCTAGAATATGGGTCTTCATTGGGAGGACGTGACATGGCAGGCGGAAAGAAGCGGCTGGTCATTTTCGACACCACGCTGCGCGACGGCGAACAGAGTCCCGGGGCCAGCATGAACCTGGCCCAGAAACTGGAGGTCGCCCACGCCCTGGACCTGCTCGGTGTCGACGTCATCGAAGCGGGCTTCCCGATTACCAGTCGCGACGATTTCGAGGCCGTCCAGACGATCGGCCGCCAGGTCCGCCGGCCGACCATCTGCGGCCTGGCCCGTTGTGTCGAGAAGGATATCGTCGCCGCGGGCGAGGCCCTGAAGACGGCCGCCAGGAAACGGATTCACGTCTTCCTGGCCACCAGCGCCATCCATCGCAAGTACAAATTGCACAAGGCCCGCAGCGAGATCATCCGCATGGCCGTCGCGGGGGTGAAACGGGCTCGCAAGTTCACCGCCGACGTGCAGTTCAGCCCGGAGGACGCCGCCCGCACGGAGCCGGACTTCCTGGCCCAGGTGGTCGAGGCGGTCATCGAGGCCGGGGCCACGACGGTGAACATCCCGGACACGGTGGGCTACACGTTGCCCTGGCACTTTGAGGAACTGATCGCCGGGTTGTACCGCGAGGTGAGCAACATCCGCCAGGCCGTCATCGCCATTCACTGTCACAACGATCTCGGGCTGGCGGTGGCCAACACCCTGGCGGCCGTCAGGGCCGGGGCCCGGCAGATCGAGTGCACGATCAACGGCCTCGGCGAACGGGCCGGCAACTGTTCGCTGGAAGAGGTGGTCATGGCCGTCAAGACCCGCAGCGACGAATTCGTGGGTGTGACTTCGGGCATCAAAACCCGGCGGCTCTATCCGACCAGTCGCCTGGTCAGCCGTATCACCGGGCTGGCCGTTCAGCGGAACAAGGCCATTGTCGGCGAAAACGCCTTCGCTCACGAGGCGGGCATTCACCAGGACGGCATGCTCAAGGAGCGGACGACCTACGAGATCATGCGGCCCGAGGACGTGGGCTTCAAGCGGACCAGCCTGGTGCTGGGCAAGCACAGCGGTCGGCACGCCCTGGCGGCCCGCATGAAACAACTTGGCTTCAAGCTGAGCAGAGGGCAGCTCGAGATTATCTTCGAGCGGTTCAAGACCCTGGCCGACCGCAAGAAGGAGATTTTCGACGAGGACCTCGAGGCCCTGGCCGAGACGGAATTGTACGCCTCGACCGAGTTCTGGCGGCTGGCCAGCATGCACGTCTCCAGCGGCACCAGCGCCATTCCGATGGCGACGGTCGAATTGGTGGACGAGAAGGGCAAGACCAGTTGCGACGCTTCGACGGGCGACGGTCCGGTTGACGCCATCTTCCGGGCTATCGAGCGGCTGACGGGGCTGGATCTGCATCTGGAGGACTACCAGATTCGCAGCGTCACCGGCGGCAAGGAGGCCCAGGGCGAGGTGCGTGTCGGCGTTCGCTATCGCAACATGGTCATCAGCGGGCGCGGCGTGAGCACCGACGTGCTGGAGGCCAGCGCCCGGGCCTACGTCGATGCGACCAACCGCCTGTTGTCCAGGCAAAGGCGGGCCAAGACAACGCGCAAACGGACGACGAAGAAAAAGGGCAAGTAACTTTGAGAGAGAGACCATGGCAAAGAGCAAGAAAACAGAGACCAAAAGCGGCCAGGTCAAGAAAGTCGTCCTGGCCTACAGCGGGGGACTCGACACCAGCGTCATCCTGCCCTGGCTGCGCGAGAACTACGGCTGCGAGGTAATCTGTTATGCCGCCGACCTGGGGCAGGGCGTCGAACTCGAGGGTGTTCGCGAAAAGGCCAAAGCCTGCGGGGCCAGGCGAATTGTCGTCGAGGACCTGCGCAAGACCTTCGTCGAGGACTACCTGTGGAAGATGCTCAAGGCCGGGGCGGTCTACGAGAACGAGTACCTGCTGGGGACGAGCATCGCCCGGCCGCTGATTGCCGCCCGGCAGGTGGCGGCTGCGAGAAAGTTCGGAGCCGACGCCCTGGCCCACGGGGCCACGGGTAAGGGCAACGACCAGGTGCGATTCGAGCTGACTTACCAGGCCCTGGCTCCCGATCTGAAGGTGATCGCCCCCTGGCGCGATCCGCGGTGGACGCTGACCAGCCGCGAGGCGGCCATCGACTACGCCAAGGCGCACAACGTCCCGGTCCGCCAGACGAAGAAGAAAATCTACAGCGAAGACGGCAACCTGTGGCACCTGAGCCACGAGGGAGCCGAACTGGAAAACCCGTGGAACGCGCCGCAGGACAAGGTTTTCACGATTTCCAACACGGTTGAGAAGGCCCCGGCCAAGCCGGCCCAGGTGACGATTGATTTTGTCAAGGGCCGGCCGGTGGCGGTCAACGGCAAGAAGCTGGGCGGCGTGGCCATCATGGACAAACTCAACGCCCTGGGCGGCAAACACGCCGTGGGCCAGGCGGACCTGGTGGAGAACCGCCTGGTGGGCATGAAGAGTCGCGGCGTCTACGAGACCCCCGGCGGCAGCATTCTTTACAAGGCCCACCAGGTGCTGGAGTCGATCTGCCTGGAGCGCGAGATGATGCACTACAAGCAGCAGGTGGCCCTGAAGTATGCCGAGCTGGTCTACTGCGGCCAATGGTTCCATCCGCTGCGCGAGGCCCTGGACGCCTTCATCGACAAGACGCAACAGTGCGTGACCGGCACGGTGCGGCTGAAGCTCTACAAGGGCAACATCATCCCGGCCGGCGTCAGGAGTCCGTACTCTCTTTATAGCGAAGGGCTGGCCAGCTTCACCATGGGCGCCGAGTACGACCCGGCCGCTTCGGGCGGCTTCATCCGCTGCTTCGGCCTGCCGATGAAAGTCCACTCGATGATCCAGGGGGCCGGCAGCAGGAAGAGCAAGGCGAGCCGCGAGAAGTAGTCGGTAGCCCTTCTAGGCTCTAAGGAGATGACAGGTGAACCTTGTGCTGATCGGGTATCGTTGCACGGGCAAGACGACCGTCGGGGAGATTCTGTCGGAGAAGCTCGGCTGGCCGCTGGTTGACACCGACACGCTCATCCAGCAGCGCTCCGGGCAGAGCATCGACGAGATTGTTGTTAAGGGCGGATGGGAGGCCTTTCGCGATGCCGAGAGCGCCGTGGTCAGGGACGTCTCGGCGGGCGATTGCCAGGTGGTCAGCGCCGGCGGCGGGGCGATTTTGCGCCAGGAGAATCGCGCAGCCCTGAAGGCCGGCGGCAAGGTGGTCCTCTTGAGGGCCGGCGCCGAGACGATCTGGCGGCGGATGCAGGGCGACACCAAGACCGAGGCCCAGCGGCCGGATCTGACCGACGCCGGCGGCATCGAGGAAATCGAGGGCCTGCTGGCCGAGCGCAAATCCGTTTACGAGTCGACGGCCGACTTGGCCATATCGAGCGAGACCTACCAGCCCCAGGAGGTGGCCTGCCGCATCCTGGCCTGGCTGAAGGTTCACGACCTGGTGTAGAGAGCAGAACGCAAAGGGCGACACGTTGTTTTGGCTTGTGGCCGTGCTGTTTTGCGGGTAGATTCAGAGCCGGAAGCTCGCTACGTAGCACGAGCCGGTTTTTTCGAGATGCTGGGGGACGAGGACTGCATGACGCCGACCATTCTGGCCATCTGGCTGTTTCTCGTCGGCGCGTGTGTGGGCAGCTTCCTGAACGTCTGCATCTATCGGCTGCCGGCCGGGCTGTCTATCGTCTGGCCGCCGTCACACTGCACGCGGTGCCTGAAGCGGATCGCCTGGTACGACAACCTGCCGATCCTGAGTTGGTTTATCCTGCGGGGCAGGTGCCGCTATTGCGGGGCGAGGTTCTCGATTCAGTACGCCCTGGTCGAGTTGCTGATGGGCCTTCTGGCGGCGGGCCTTTACCTGGCCTACTTCGTCTTTCTGGTTCGCGGGTCGGGCTTCGGCCGCTGGGACATTTACCTGGTCCACATGGCCCTGCTGGCGGCGCTCGTGGTCTCCAGCATGATCGACCTGAAGTACAAGGAGATCTACACCGTCGTCACCAACGTCGGCATGGTGTTGGCCCTGGCCGCCGGCGCGATCTTCCCGGCGCTGCACGGGCAATCTCAGTTGCCGGACTGGTTCGGCGGCGGTTGGCTGGACGGCCTCATTCGCTCGGCCGTCGGCTTGGCCGTCGGCGGCGGGATGATCTGGCTCACGGCGATCCTGGGCCGGCTGGTCTTCCGTCGCGAGGCGATGGGTTTCGGCGACGTGTTGCTGATGGGCCTGATCGGAGCGGTGCTCGGCTGGGAGGGGGCGGTGCTGACCTTTTTCCTGGCCCCGTTTTTCGGCCTGATCTATGGCATCTGGAACCTGGCCCTGCACAAGGACCGCGAGTTGCCGTACGGCCCGTTCCTGTCGATGGCCGTGGTGGTGGTCATGCTGGGGCAGTCGAAAGTCATCGAGCATTTCAGGCCGGGCCTGGAGAGCATCTGGCTGGCCCTGACCGGCACAGGAGGCTGACAAGGAACTGACTTTAGTGCCGGTGGAATACAAGTGGCGTGAAGGCCCTCAGTCGGGAAAGGAGAGTACCATGACAGCAAGACGTGTATCGCAAGGTGTGCTGGTATCGGTGGTCCTGATGGTCGTCAGTGCGGCTCTGGCGGGCTGCCAGGAAGAGCAGCTCAAGGCCCAGGTGGTCGACCTTCAGACGCGGTTGCGCTACGCCCAGGCGGAGAACAAGGATCTCGGCAATCGAGCCGCCCAGGCCGAGGCCGAGAAGGCGCAGTTGCAGAACGAGTCCAAAATCGCCAAGGACGAAGCGGCCCTGGCCAAGGCGGATCTGGCCGGCCTGAAAAGCAAGCCCGCCACTCGGTCGCCCGCCCCGCCGCCGGCGGCAAGCCCGGCCGGAGTCGAGAAGGTTTTCACCCTGGCCGATCCGTTCACCTCGGGCAAGGCCGTCCTCAAGAAGGCCAGCGCCGCCGAGCTGTCGCGCATCGCAGCCCGGATCAAACGCGACTATCCCACCAGCACGATTCGCGTCGAGGGCCATACCGACGGCGACCCGATCCGCAAGAGCGGCTGGAAGGACAATTGGCAGCTTTCCTGCGAGCGGGCCCTGACCGTCGTGCGGCAGTTGATCAAGGCGGGGGTCGATCCGAAGAATGTTTACGCGGCAGGCTTCGGCAAGTATCGCCCGGTGAGCGCCAACTCGGGTCCAGCCGGCAAGGCCGGCAACCGCCGCGTGGAGATAGTGGTGATGGCCCGCTGAGCGTGAGAAGAATGATGGCAGAAATCGTTATCGTTGATTACGGCATGGGCAATCTGCGCAGTGTGCAGAAGGGCCTGGAGAAGGTCGGCGCCAAAACCCGCATCACGCACCGTGCCGACCTGGTGGCCCGGGCCGACAAGATTGTCGTGCCGGGAGTGGGGGCCTTTCGCGACGCCATCGCCGCCCTTAAAGATCGCGGCCTGGATGAGGCCATCAAGGACTTCATCGCCACGGGCAAACCGTTCCTCGGCATCTGCCTGGGGTTGCAACTGCTGATGGAGGTCAGTCTCGAGGACGGCCGGCACCAGGGGCTCGGCATTCTCCCCGGGCGGTGCGTCGCCCTGCCCGAAGGAATGGCCGGTCCCGAGGGGCGGCCGCTGAAGGTGCCGCACATGGGCTGGAACCAGTTGGAGGTGGTTCGCCGCTCGCCGATATTCGAGGGGCTGGTCGATCCGATCGAGGTCTACTTCGTCCACAGCTACGTGGTTGAGCCCGAGGACGAGCAGACGATCAGCGCGCGAACCGAGTACGGCGGCAAGTTCACCAGCAGCATCTGGCGCGACAACGTCATGGCCACCCAGTTTCATCCCGAGAAGAGCCAGGGCGTGGGCCTGAAGATGCTCGGGAATTTCGTGGCCATGTGAGAACCGTGACGGAGCGAGAAAAGCGATGGAAATCTGGCCGGCAATCGACATTCGCGGCGGGCGGTGTGTCCGCCTGGTCGAAGGCGACTTCAACCGCGAAACCGTCTTTGACGCCGACCCGGTGGCCGTGGCGGCGCGGTTCGTCGAGCAGGGCGCCCGGCGGATTCACGTGGTCGATCTCGACGGAGCCCGCGAAGGTAAGCCCGTCAACCGCGACCTGGTGCTGCGCATCGCCGCCGAGAGCGGCCTGGCCATCGAACTCGGCGGCGGCATTCGCGACCGCCGGACGCTGGCCGATTATCTGGCCGGCGGCCTGGCTCGGGTGGTCGTGGGCACCCGGGCGGTCGAGGAGCCCGAATGGCTGGCCGAAGTGGCCCACAGGCACCCCGGGCGGGTCGTTCTGGGCCTGGACGCCAGGAATGGCCGTCTGGCCAGCCGAGGATGGCTTGCAACGACCGCCCGGGATGTGTTACAGTATGCAATCCAGTTGGGCGATCTGCCGCTGGCGGCGGTCGTCTACACCGACATTGCCCGCGACGGCGTGATGAAAGGGCCCAACATCGAGGCCACCCGCCGGCTGGCCGAGGCTATCGGAGTGCCCGTAGTGGCCTCCGGCGGCGTGTCACAACTGAGCGACGTCGAGGCCCTGGCCCGGTTGCCCATCGCCGGCATGATTATCGGCCGGGCCCTTTACGAAGGAACGATCGACCTGGCCTCGGCTATCGAGGTCGCAGGCGACAGATAGGCGGGAGCGGCCGCTTCGAAGCCGGCGGCAACAGAAGAACAGATTGCAGATTGGTCCTTGGAGGAACTCATGGCAAGTTTGAAGACCCACGACATTCGGAACGTCGCCCTGATCGGTCACGGCCATAGCGGCAAGACGCTGCTGGCCGAGTCCCTGTTGCACAAGGCCGGCATGGTCACGCGGCTGGGGACTCCCGACGACGGCACAAGCACCAGCGACTTCGACGAGGAGGAGAAACTGCGCAAAAGCTCGGTTGACGCCAGCGTGCTGCACGCCGCCTGGAAGGACCGGCACCTCAACATCATCGACACGCCCGGCTACGCCGACTTTATCGGCCAGGTGGCCATCGGCCTGTCGGCTGTTGAGACGGCCCTTCTGGTGATCAACGCGACCGCCGGCATCGAGGTCAACACCCGGCGGGTCTGGGACATGGCCGCCAAGCGCGGCCTGGCCATGGCCATCGTGGTCAACAAGTGCGACGGCGAGAACATGGACCTGATGTCGGTCTTCGGCCAGTTGCAGGAATCCTTCGGCAGTCACTGCAAGATGGTGACCGCCCCGCAGGGCCAGGGCCAGGATTTCAAGGGCGTGGTCAATGTGTTCGAGACCCAGGAAGGCGACGCCCTGGTGGACCTGGCCACGGCTCACCAGGACCTGGTCGAGACCATCATGGAAGCCGACGAGGCGCTCATGGAGCGTTACTTCGCCGACCAGGAAATCTCCGAGGAGGAACTCCGGGGCACCTTTGCCAAGGCCATGGTCGGCGGCGGGCTGATCCCCGTGTTCTTCACCAGCGCCCGAGGCGAGATCGGGACCGAAGAGCTGCTCGAGGCGATGGCCAACTACTTCCCCAGCCCGGCCGAAGGCCTGAAGGCCAAGGCCGTCAAGGGCAAGGGCGAGGAGGCCGAGGAGCGCCGGATCGAGGCCGACCCGGCGGGCAAGCTGGTGGCCAGGATCTTCAAGATCACCAGTGACCCGTTCGTCGGAAAACTGGGTTTTCTGCGAATCTATCGCGGCACGCTGGTTGCCGACAGCCTGGCCCGCATCGGTGACGAGCGCAAGGACTCGCGCTTTGCCCAGTTGCTTCGCGTGCAGGGCAAGGACCACGAGCCGATCGGCCAGGCCGTGGCCGGCGACATTGTGGCCACCAGCAAGATCGAGGAACTGGCCCTTGGCCGCACGGTCTGGCAGGGCGAGCAGGTGACCCTCGTGCCCGAAGAGTTCCCGATACCGATGTACAGTCTGGCCGTAGAACCCAAGAGCCGCGGCGACGAGACGAAGATTTCTGCGGCCCTGACTCGCCTGGTCGAGCAGGACCCGGCCCTGAAGGCGGTCCGCGATCGCCAGACGCACGAACTGGTCGTCAGCGGTCTGGGCGACATGCACCTGAACACGGTCCTCAGTCGCCTGAAGCGAATGTTCCAGGTCGAGGTCACTACCAAGCCGCCGAAGATTCCTTACCGCGAGACCATCAGCAGCAAAGCCGAAGGCCACTACCGCCACAAGAAGCAGACCGGCGGCGCGGGCCAGTTCGGCGAGGTTTACCTGCGGATCGAACCGACGGAGCGCGACAGCGGGTTCGAGTTCGTCAACGACATCTTCGGCGGCTCCATTCCCGGGCAATTTCTGCCGGCCATCGAAAAGGGCATCCGCGAGGCTATGGAGGAAGGGGTCATTGCCGGCTACCCGTTCCAGGACGCCAAGGTCTCTGTCTATGACGGCAAGCACCATCCGGTCGACTCGAAGGAGATCGCCTTCAAGATAGCGGGTCGGCAGGCTTTCAGGGACGCCGTCTCGAAGGCCAAGCCGGTGCTGCTGGAGCCGATCGTCAACCTCGAGATCGTCGTGCCCTCGTCGTTCATGGGCGACGTGACCGGTGACTTGAACAGCCGCCGCGGCAGGATCATCCGTCTGGACGCCGCGCCGGGCGGCATGCAGGTCATCCAGGCCTCGGCCCCGCTGGCCGAGGTGGCCGTCTACAACACGCAACTGCGCAGCATGACCGGCGGACAGGGCTCCTACACCATGGAGTTCAGCCACTATGAGACCGTGCCGAATAACGTGATGCAGAAGATTGTGGCTGCTCACAAGGCTCAGAAAACCGAAGGTGGGGAGTTCTAGTCGGACCATCGCCTCTGCAGTCAAGCTGAAATCATCGCCCAAAGCGGCTCCGGAAGCAGAGTGGAGCTGCGCTGAGTAGCGTTTGGCCGAAGCGCTTCTTTCGGCCGTCATGGGAGAGCCGAGCCATGGCCGGTAAGAAAAGCGGCAAGAAACCCGCTTCCAAGGCAAAAGCGAAGCGGGCACGAAAAACTGCCGGCAAGCGTTCGCCTGTTGTGTGTGAGGCCCGCGGCGGACGGGTTGGAGCCGAGTTGCTGAAATCGTCCGCGACCAAAGGGCAGCGCCGCAGCATGCTGTCCCGGATCGTCAAGCGAATTGTCGACTCGTGCGAGTCACTGGCCGAGATCAGCCATCTCGACGCGACGGTGCTGCCGGAAAGCGAAGTCGTCATCCAGATTGTCGAGGTGGCCCGAGAGGTTTTCTATCCGGGGTACTTCGGCCAGAAGAGCTGCGGCCCCAACAACGTGGCTTGCCACATCGGCGACCGGGTGCACCTGCTCTACCGGATGCTCTCGGAGCAGATTTACCGGAGCGTCCGCCACAAGTGCGAACAGGTCGGCCCGGAGTGCAGCCATTGCCGCGGCCTGGCCGAGGCCAACGCCCAGGAGGTGCTGCAAAAGATTCCGGATATTCGAAAGCTCCTGGCCCTCGACGTGCAGGCTGCCATCGACGGTGATCCGGCGGCACGGGAGTTCGCCGAGGTCATTCTCAGCTACCCGGGCATGCTGGCCATTTCCGTCTACCGGCTGGCCCACGAACTGTGGGAACTTGGTGTGCCGCTGTTGCCGCGAATGATGACCGAGTACGCCCACGCCGTCTCCGGCATCGACATTCATCCGGGGGCCAGGATCGGCAAGTCGTTCTTCATCGATCACGGCACCGGCGTCGTAATCGGCGAGACAACCATCATCGGCGACCGCGTCAAACTCTACCAGGGCGTAACGCTCGGTGCGCTCAGTTTCCCGCGCGACGGCTGCGGGAAGCTGATCCGCGGACAGAAACGCCACCCGACGATTGAGGACGATGTGACGATCTACGCCCAGGCGACCATCCTGGGCGGCAACACCGTGGTCGGCAAGGGCAGCACCATCGGCGGCAACGTCTGGCTGACCGGTGCGGTGTCGCCGCACACGTACGTCACCCTCGAAACGCCGAAACTGGTTGTCCGCACCAAGAGGCGGCGCAAGAAACGCAAATCAAAATGACGCAATAAATAAGGCTCCCACAGGCGACCGGCAGAAAATTAGCGGGAGTTTTTCGCTGTGGCGACCAGGCCTCCCAGCTTGCCCGGACCGCGTTAGTTGGCCGATTCACGCCGAAAATCGGCCAACACACTTATTATGGCCGGTTCCTGCCTCGGTCCTTCCGAGCGGTCGGTTTGCCTGACCGCAAATGGCGCGCTATAATTCACGTGGTGGCAAGTCACTGACATTGGCGATCCTTGCGGGCGTCTGCAGGGGCGGGCCGTCATGGAAGTCCGTTTTGTGCTCACCCCGTCAGGACCGACGGGCGCACTTTCACTTCGCCGCTGGAAGGGGAGAAGCGATGTTGCGAAGAGGGAGATTGACGACGGCCCTGGTTATCGCAGCGTTGGTTGTTGCCGGATGCCAGGGGGGGCAGGTGGTCAGGGAGGAGGAGGAAGCCTGGCCGCGGATTGCGGTACAGGGCGATTCCGTGCAGATGTTCGGTCCTGCGGCCCTGCCGACCGGCGGCGAGGATCTCGGGTACTTTGCTCGTGTCGAGGCCGAAGAAGAGCCGCTGATGATCTGGGACTACCGCGCCCAATTCATCCGCCGCCGGGTATGGGAGGTCGAGGACAATTGGCGTCCGGGCCAGAGTTATCACCGGGAGCAAACCTGGAGCGAAGAAACCCGCACCTCGTATCGCTGACCGCATCCGGCGGTTGCCGGACGTGTGTTGCGGCTGTGTGACAACCTGAAAGTACGATGCGCCGACAACGCTGAGAGGGATGGCGCTGTTCGGCAGCATCTGGAAACGGGCGGCCTCTATCGAACGAGGCCGCCTGTTTTCTTTCTCCAGCCGGGTAGCATGGTGACCCCGCCTTGTACGTGTTTAGCACGAGCTAAACCCACGGCCTCTGGCCGTGCGACCCGAAGAGCTTCGGAGCGATCCGGCGTGTAGACGTAGCGGACAAGAAGACATAGGTTCTCCCT
>JAACEH010000217.1 GCA_011682595.1 Anaerolineaceae bacterium | reverse complement strand
TCGCCCTCAACCTTCAGCCGAAGGTAAACCGCGTCGATCCCCTCAGCCTGAAAGGCCGCATTGTGAATGGCCGGACTCAGGCTGTGCTCGACCGGGTTGCCCAGAACCGCGTAAACCTTGGTCGCCGGACCGATGGCCTGGGCCCGGTAGAGGTCGCGCATCTGCCGGGCGGAAATCTGCCCCGGCGCACTTCCGCCCTCCGTGTCGGCGGCGGCGAAGGTCAGCAGGGCGCCGAACTTGCCGGCCAGGATGCGGCTCATCTGGCCCGCTTCCCCCATGGCCAGGGCGATGGTCGGCTTGCCGGCCGAACGCAGCACCTCGAAGCAGGGCAGGTTGTCCTCGGGGCGCCGCGCCGTGGCGACCACCTTGACCACGTCGGCCTGCGTCGACTCGATCTTGCGGGCGATCTTCACCAGGTCCTGCGGCATGCCTTCCGGGTCGTGGTAACTGACGATCAGCTTTGTCGCCCCGCGGTCGAGGCCGGCCAGCAGTTTTTCCAGCCGGCCCAGCGAGGCCAGCTCCACGTCCACGTAGTCGGCCCCCAGGCGGACCGCCTCGGCCAGCACCTTCAGCCGCTCGCCTTCGTCCTGGTCCTTTCGCCCACCTTCATCGGCGGCGCGGTTGGTTACGATAAGCGGCCGACTCCTGGCGCCGAGAATGCGGGCCAGGTCGCACTCGCTCATGGCGTCGACGCGCAGTTCGAAGAGGTCGGCCTCGGCCGATTGCCGGGCCATCTGCTCGAGGGCCTGGGCCGTCGTGCTCGGGGTCAGGGCGACACATATCTTGGTCATGGCATTCTCTCCAGGCGGCGGCCCGGCGGCCCGGCCGGCGGACAGGTCACAGGGCGGCCGCACGGTGGCGGCGGCGCTTCTTGTTGAAGCGGCCGAACATCTTCTTGAGCAGCCGGCGGCGGAAACGGGCGTCGGCCAGGTGATCGTAAAGTGTCCGCAGCATGGCCCGGCGGATTCGCTGGCGGCCCATCTTCAGGACCATGGGGTGCGACAGGGCCTTGCGGTAGAAGCGCCAGAGGTGAGCGGGCTTGAAGAAACGCAGATAAATCTTCCGCTGAATCTGCTTCAGTTGCCTGAGGCCGATTGCGTCGCTGACGACGTATTGCCGCCGGCCCTCGATGCGGTAGCCCGGATGCTCCAGCACCCACTCGCGAAAGGCCGAGTTCGGATAGGCGTAAAGTTTGTTCGGGCTGATGAAGTCCAGCCCCAGTTCGCGGGCGTAGTCGGCCACCTGGAGCATCTCCTCGCGCGTCTGGCCGGGAGTGCCGATGATGAAGTTGCCCAGAGTCAGGATGTGAGTCTGCCGCAAATGCTCGAACGCCTGGCGGCACATCTTGACGGTGTAGCCCTTCTTCATCTTTTTCAGGATCGCGTCGTCGGTCGCCTCGATGCCCACCATGAACATGAAGAAACCCGCCTGCTCCATCTTCTTCACAAGTTCCAGATTGTGGCTCAAGGCGTTGACGCGAATCTCGCAGGCCAGCAATCGCCGGATGTCGCGCTCGATCAGCAGATCACAGATCCGCTCAACCCGCTCGGTGTCGTGGGCGAAGTTCGCGTCAACGATGTGCACCACGTCGGCCTCGGTCTCGGCGATCTCGTCGACCACGTCCTCGGCCGACCGCGGGAACCATTTCTGCGGCTCACCATAAATATTCGTCCGCCATCCGCAGAACGCGCAGACCATCGGGCAACCGATGCTGGTGGCGACGTTGTCGCCCTTGAGGTTCATCCACGGGTAGGTGTACCGCCGCAGACTGCGGTCGACGTGAAAGCTCGAAGCATCGACCTCCCAGCGGTAGTCGTTCTTCTGCAGCCGGCCGTCGCCGGACACCTGGCTGCGAGAGTGCGGCGGCCAGGCCTTGGCCCGCCGGCGGAACCACAAGCCCCGCACATTCTCCGGCGACCCGGCAGCCAGCAGCTCGGCTATTGTCTTCTCGCCGTAACCGATGGCCAGCAGGTCCAGCGTCGGGTAGGCCTCAAGGTATTCCTCGGGGTGACGGGTCGGGTGGATGCCGCCGATCATCAGCGTGGCGTCACTGCCCAGGCCGGCCATTGTCCGGTCGATGTGCTCGTCGCGGCCCCAGTTCATGCTGACGGCGATCAGGTCGGGCCGGAACCGGGCAATCAGCTTCTCCAGCGGCTCGCTCTCCAGCCGCAGGTCGACCACCATCACCTCGGCCTGCCGGGCGGCCGCGGTGGCCACTACCTCCAGGCCGATGGGATTGATGATGGCCATGCCGCCGTAGAGCTGCTCGCTCTTCTTGTCCGGGGCGTAGGGATAGAGGCACAGAACTCGTTTCCAACTCATTGTGGATTCCTTGCCGCCGGCATGCTCGTGCTTCGCAGCGAAGCGCCGCTTCGCAGAGTAGTATCGGATTTGCTGCAGTGACCTTGGCTCGCTCACATCATTTCGCCCGGTGGCAGGGCGGCGGAGTCCAGCACGCGTTCTTCGCAGAAAATCGGCACGCTGTCGCCGACGGCCAGTGCGATGGCGTCGCTGGGGCGGCAATCGATCTCCAGTTCCCGGCCCTGATGCTCGACGACCAGCTTTCCAATAAAAGTGTGCCCGACCAGGTCCGAGATAACCACGCGAACCAGGCGACCGCCGAGCCCGGAGATCACGTTCTCAACGAGTTCGTGTGTCATGGGCCGCGGAATCGGCATCTCCTTCAGCCGCCGGTCAATGGCCGCCGCCTCGAAGAATCCGATGCTGATCGGGAACAGTCGCTCGCCCTCACATTCCTTGACGACGATGACCTGGGCCTGCCCGCCTTCGTTGATCAGGATTCGCACCAGTTCAACCTGGATTTCCATCAAAAGCCTTCCTCGGCCGCCCGGAGTTCGCGGTGCCGGGCCGACACAATAATTCTAATGCATTACCCCTCGCGCGTCCAGCGGCTTGCCCGACACTTCAGGCCACCCCGAGCAGCTTGTGCAACTGAACCGCCAGCCGGGCAGGGGGGTTGTCCCGGCGAAGCCAGGCTGCAAGTTCTACTGCGGATAACTGCCGCCAGACAGGGCTGAAATGGACCGCCCGGACCCGCGACAGGTCGTTCTCGGCAAGGAAACGGCAGGCCCACCGGTAGTCCTCGCCGCCGGTCAGGACAAACTTCACCTCGTCGTTGCCGTCCAGCAGTCGAAGGTTCTTGCGGCACAGCCGGTCGGCCACCCCGCTGCCGGGCGTCTTGACGTCCATGATCATGTCGATCCGCGGGTCCAGCGGAGTGAGGTCGTGGCAACCGTTGGTTTCCAGCATCACCGTCCGCCCCGCGGCCAGCAGCCGGCCGGCCAGTGCGGCCAGGCCTTCGGCCTGCCGGAGCGGTTCGCCGCCGGTAATCTCGACCAGGAGCGTTTCGTGCCGGCCGACGGCCGAGACGACCTGGTCGATCGTCATGTTGGACCCGGCCCGAGGGTCGTGGGCCTGCGGTGTGTCGCAGTAGGTGCAGTCGAGGTCGCATCCGGCCAGGCGGACGAACACGCAGGGCAGCCCCGCGCGGGTCGACTCGCCCTGGAGACCAGCGAAGATTTCTACAACGCGAAGGGTCATTGTCTGGCGGATCACATGCGCTCGACGACCTTGATGCCCAGGACGCCGAGCCCGGTCTTGAGCACGCGGGCCGTGGCCTCGCAAAGCTTCAGGCGACTGGTCCGTTGCCCGGGTTCGCTCTTCAGGACGGGGCACGATTCGTAGAATCCGGCGAAGGCCGAACTCAGTTCGAAGAGGTAGCTGCAGATCAGGTTGAGGCGGTAGTCCTCGGCCGCCGACTCTATCGTCTCGGGAAACTGCAGGAGCTTCAGGGCCAGGGACCGCTCGGCCGGTTCACTCAGCACGAGCGGCACGTTGGCGGCGCCCCCCTGGGCCGCCTCGGTGGCTTGGGTGGCTTGGGTGG
>JAACEH010000216.1 GCA_011682595.1 Anaerolineaceae bacterium | reverse complement strand
GCACCTGGCGGACGAACTCCAGCAACTCCTCGAACTGGGCCTGCGTTTCGCCGGGGTAGCCGACGATCAGCGTCGTACGCAAGACCAGGTCGGGGCGCTCCCGGCGAAGGTTCTCGATCAGTTGCTCGATTTTCTTGCGGGTGGTCCGCCGGCCCATGCACTCGAGAATCGGATCGGCGATGTGTTGCAGCGGCAGGTCGACGTAGGGCAACAGGTGCTCCAACTCGGCGAAGGCCTGGACGAGGCGGTCGCTGAAACTCCCCGGGTGGGTGTAGAGCAAGCGCAGCCAGGTGAGGCCCTCCATGCGGTCGAGTTTTCGTAACACGTCGACAATGCCCTTTGTGCCGCGTTTGCTCTCCTGGTCACCACCGTAAGCGGTCGTGTCCTGGCCGATAAGGATCAGCTCGGCCGCTCCGTCGGTGAGCAGTTCGCGTGCCTCGCGGCCGATAGCCGATAGCGACTTGCTCCGCAGAGGGCCGCGAATCAGGGGGATGCTGCAATAGCTGCAGCAGTTGTTGCAGCCTTCGCTGACGCGGAGGTAGGCGAAGTGTCGCGGTGTGAGGCGCAGCCGCTCGGTGTCCTTCAACGGCGGCAGGCTCTCCTCGCTGACCCAGAGCACGGACTGGTCGGACTGTTGGTTGACGGTGTGGCGGATAATGCTGCCGATCTGGTCGCGGGCCGAAAGCCCGACAATCGCGTCGACGTCGGGCCATTTGTCGAGGATTTCCTGCTTGGACCGCTGGGGGTAGCACCCGGCCACGACGACCATCTGCAGCCGCCCCTCGCGCTTGCGGGTCATCAGTTCGTCGATAACTTCGCGGGCCTCCTCGCGGGCGCTGTCGATGAAGCCGCAGGTGTTCACCACGCCGACGTCGGCGGCGTCCAGGTCGCCGGTGATGACAAAGCCGTTGAGGGCCAGGTTGGCCAGCATCCGCTCACCGTCGATTGCGTTCTTGGGGCACCCGAGGTTGACGAATCCGACGACAAGGGGCGGCGAAGAAATGTTTGTTAGCGGGTCCTTCATCCTGCTCCTGACCGGACGAAATGTTGTCATTAGTCCGCGACCGACGGTCTCACAAACCATAGGAAGTTTACGCAGACGGCTGCACACAGTCAAGTACAAGGGGCTGGAGGGTGCGAAATGGGTGCTTTCGTTTCGAGCTTGGCGGGCAGGGGACACTTCTGGTAGAATCCTGCCGGATTATCATCGTACGTGTTTAGCGATGTAGGGGCACCCCTTGCGGGTGCCCGCGAGATGTCAGCTCGTGCTACGTAGCGAAGCGTGCGCGGGCGGGGGCAAGTCCCGCCCCTACAAGAAACCACAGAAACGACGTGCTGCTGAACACGTACGGATTATCATCGGGGCAAGGGGAGAGTGCGTGAGCGGGCCTACCGTCTTCATTTCAGCCGGCGAACCGAGCGGCGACCTTCATGCGGCCAGGTTGATTGCCGCCATTCGGCGCCGGGCGCCCGAGGCGCAATTCTTCGGCCTCGGCGGACCGAGAATGGTCGCCCAGGGCTGCCGCCTGATCCGCGACATGACCGTCCGCGGCAGTCACATGTTCCTGGTCGAGCCGCTGCTGGAGATTGGCCACTACCTGAAGCTGATCGGCGAGGTGGACCGGCAGTTGGAGAGCCTTCGGCCCGAGGTGATGGTCTTTGTCGACTATCCGGGGCTGAACTTCGTTCTGGCCAGCCGCGGCAGGGCCCGGCGGATACCGACCATGTGGTACATTCCGCCGCAATTGTGGGCCTGGGCGTCGTTTCGCGTGCACAAGATGGCTCGCCGCCTGACCCGCCTGGCCTGCATCTTTCCGTTCACGGTCGAGTTTTATCGCCGGCACGGCATCGACGCCCGCTTCGTCGGCCACCCGCTGATCGACCATTTCGCGGAATTCGAGCCCGACGCGTCGGTCGCCGAAGGGCTGCGCGGCGGGGCCGACCAAAGAATCGTCCTGCTCCTGCCGGGCAGTCGCAACAGCGAGATCACGGGCCTGTTGCCACTGTACCTGGAGGTTTGCCGGATGATGGGCCGCCGCGTGGACGGCCTGCGCTTTGTCATGGGCTGCGTTAACGACGAGCAGGCCGCCCTGGCCCGCGGGATTATGCGGTCGTTCGACCCCGAGGCTCTCGACGGGCAGTCGCCGGGCCTGGAGGTCGAGGTCTTCGCCGGCAAGACAAACGAGTTGATGGCCGCGGCCGACTTCGCCCTGGCCAGCAGCGGCACGGCCACCCTGGAGCTGGCCTGCCTGGGGACGCCGATGATCTCCCTCTACCCGATCAGCCGGCTGCAGTACAACCTGCTCGGCCGGTGGCTCATCACGACGCCGTACCTGTCGCTGCCCAACGCCGTGGCCCAACGGCGGATCATTCCCGAGTACTGCCTCTACTGGGGCGGGCCCGGACCGATTGCCGATGAGGCCATTGACATCCTGACCAACTCCGAGCGGAACCGCCGCATACGCCGCGACCTGGACGAGGTGCGCGAGAAACTCGGCGCCCCGGGCGCATCGGACCGCGCCGCCGAGGCCGCCCTGGACCTGGTCGGCCGCAAGATCCCGCCCATCCCCTGGTATCGTTTTGGATTGAACGTGTAGGGACACGGCATGCCGTGTCCGCGTGAGCTAACTGATCCTGGTGCCGGGCGGCACGTCCTTTTCCGGCGCCAGGCAGACCACCTGCTGGTCGGTCACGGCGGCCAGAAGCATGCCCTGGCTCTCGACGCCGCGCAGGACGGCCGGCTCGAGGTTGGCGATGACGATGATCTTGCAGCCGACAAGCTCGTCGGGTTCGTAGTGGCCCTTGAGTCCGGCCACCAGTTGCCGGGGCTCGTCCTCGCCCAGGTCGACCTTGAGCACCAGGAGCTTATCGGCGTTGGGATGCTCTTCGGCCGACTTGATCTGGCCGACCCGCAGGTCGAGCTTCGCGAAGTCCTGAATCGAAACGGTCTCGCTCATAACTGAGTTCCTCGTGTTCGTGCAGGGCATGGCGCGGGCGTGCCCCTGGCTGTCCTACAATCGCTCGGAGGCCAGGCTGGCCATGTCGCTTCGTTCACTGGTGACCAGCGTGATGTGGCCGACCAGCGAGAGGTCCCGCATCTGTTCGACGGCGTACGACAGGCCGTTGCTGGAGGCGTCCAGGTAGGGGTTGTCGATCTGGGTGGCGTCGCCGGTCAGGACCAGCTTGGTCCCTTCGCCGACCCGCGTGGCGATGGTCTTGACCTCGTGCGGCGTCAGGTTCTGGGCCTCGTCGACGATCAGGTACTGGTCAGGGATCGAACGGCCGCGAATATAGGTCAGGGCCTCCAGTTCCAGGAGGCCGCGGGCCTGGAGGTCGGAAACGGTCTTCTGGATTGACTCCTCGGCCTGCTTGCGGCTGAGCGAGAAGATGAACGACAGGTTGTCGAAAATCGGCTGCATCCAACTGGCCAGCTTCTCGTCCTTGGAGCCCGGCAGGTAACCGATGTCGCGGCCCAGCGGCATGATCGGCCGCGAAACCAGCAGTTTCTTGTAGGACTCGCCGTTCATGACGTCATGCAGACCGCAGGCCACGGCCAGCAGCGTCTTGCCGGTGCCGGCCTGGCCGACCAGGGTGACCATCTTGATGCGGTCGTCCAGCAGAAGCTCGAAGACCATCTGCTGCTGGATGTTGCGGGGACGGACGTTCATGACGGTCATGTCGCTGAATCGCGTCGGCACCAGGGCCTCGGCCTCGGCGTCATAGCGGGCCAGGGCAGGCTCGCCGTCGCTCCCGGCGATCTTCAGGATGGCGAACTCGTTGGCGTTCCAGGGATCCTCGGCGTCCACCTCGACGGTCAGCTTGCCGCTCTGGATCAGCGACTTCAGGGCCTGGTCGGTCACCTCGACCTCGCGGTAGCCGGTGTACAGGCGGTCGAAATTGACCTTCTGCTTCTCGAAGTCCATGGTCGTGATGCCGAGGGAGTCGCTCTTG
>JAACEH010000215.1 GCA_011682595.1 Anaerolineaceae bacterium | reverse complement strand
GAGAATAACAATGGTACGCCCGGCGGGACTCGAACCCACGACCTGCGGTTTAGGAAACCGCCGCTCTATCCACCTGAGCTACGGGCGCACACTAACGGAAAAAACAGAAAACTGAGGTTTGGCCAGTATTATGCCCCCAGCGGTGCCCCGCATCAAGCAAAACCCTTCCGCCGGCCCCCGGCGAGGCCGCCCGAGGAGCCGCAAAACGGGCTGCAGGTTGGCTTTTGCGACTTGGGGATCGCCTGTTTTCGGTGTATACTTGGGTGTGGCGCATCCGGGGTGCCTTGCGGGGGGGGGGGCAGTGCACCGGAAGGGCCGGGGTCTACACCCGCCATCGAGGCCACACCCACCGCACGAGGTAGAGGAGGAATAAGATTATGCGTGGCTTGGGATGGATGGTGAGCGTAATGGTCGTCGGCTGCTGTCTGCTCGTGGTGGCTTCCGGGGTTCAAGCAACTACCTACTATGTGGATTTTGACGGCGGGTCGGACTTCCAGAACGGCACCAGCCCCTCCACGCCGTTCAAGCACAGCCCCGGCGACAGTAGTGCCGCGGGCACGGCCGGGGCGACCAACCTGCAGCCCGGCGACACGGTCATCTTCAAGGGCGGCGTCCACTATCGCGGCAACTTCCGCGCCGGCTCCTCCGGCGCCGCAGGCAATCCGATCACGTTCGACGGCAACACGGCCGGCGCCTTCGGCACGGGACGGGCCATCATCGACGGCTCCGAACCGCTGACCGGCTGGACGCGGTGCGCCTCGGCGGCCGAGGCCGGCGGCAATCCCAACTGGGCCAACATCTACTACGCCTACGCCCCGGCGGGCCTCAACCCGGGCACAGCCAATCTCTACGAAAACAACCAGATGTGCTGGATGGCCCAGGACCCCAACCAGCCGGACCCCTTCTTCATGGACCAGATCAGCAATTTCTACACCATTCCGCACGAAAACATGACCGCGACCTCGGTTGTCGACCCGGTGCACCTGAACCAGTCGGACCCGAACTATTGGAACGGGGCCTACGTGATGGTCTGGGGGGTCCCCAACGTGGTGAGGTACCAGAAGATTCTCAGCTTCGACCCGGCCGAGAACAAGATCACGTACGAGGCGGCGGGCAGTCCCTACACGGACCGCGACGAGCATTACGCCATTTACAACAGCATCCACCTGATTGACACCCCGGGAGAATACTTCTTCAACGACACACCGGAGCCGGACGGCAGGCACAAGGTCTACCTGTGGCCGCAAACGCCTGGCGACATCAACGAAAAGGAGATCACGGCCTCGGTTCGCACGGTCGGCATGGACATCGGCGGCGTCAACTACGTGACCGTTGCGGGCTTCCGCATCCAGAAGCAGAGCGGTTCCCAATTGCACGACGGCATCGGGATCAAGGTCTACCAATGGAACTTATCGCCCAAGGGCATCATCATCCGTGATAACGACATCTTCGGTATCCGCCACCATCCCGAGAGGGGCTATGGGGCCATTTACCTTGCCGGCGGGGTCGATTGCCTCATCGAGGGCAATACCATCCAGGAAATGCCGGTGAACATGGGCATCCTGTGCGGCGGCGGGAGTAACATCGTCGTTCGTGACAACTACCTCCGCAAGTGCGGGCAGCAATCCATCTGGTTCATGGACGTTCAAGGCGGCCAGATTTTGAGGAACGAAGTGCGCGGCGGCCGCGGTTCGCACGCCAACGGCATCTCGGTCTATCAGAACAGTTCCAACATCCTGATCTTCGGCAACAAGGTCTTCGACTCGAACATCGCTCTCACCACCGAGCGTTCGACCAACTTGACCGTCGCCTACAACGTTCTTTACAGATCTGATGCGGCACCTTGCTACGCCGACTGGGGCAACACGACCAACCTCAAGGTCTACAACAACGTCATCCTACAGGCCGGCAACGGACAGGCGGCGCTCTATATCGGTAGCAGCACAACCGGCTGGGTCGTCAGAAACAACATCCTGGCCGGCTTCGGGCCTGGGCCGTTGCCGAACCTCACACACAACATTTACGTCACGCTGTCCTGGAACCAACAACCGCGCTACGGCTGGTCCCTCGGCGATGGTGAGACGGTCGAGCAGGACCTCGGCGCCATCTTCGTGGATCCGGCGAATCATGATTACCGGCTCAAGGTCGGCAGCCCGGCCATCGACGCCGGAGTCGACGTCGGACAGACGCAGGACCTCGACGGGCATGGCGTGCCGGCCGGGTCGGCCGTGGACATCGGGGCCTTCGAGTATGCCTCCGCGCCGCCACAGATTAAGATTACCGGTTGGTATACCCTCGTCAGCCATGGCGGCAACGAGATTGCCGCCAGGATCACGGAGGGCCTGGTCGATAGCCGCGCCGCAGCCATAAGCAAGCTGCAGGTCAACTTCAGCGGCGCCCTCAACCCCGCCACGGTCAACAACAGTTCGCTGGCCATAAGCGGCGACACCTCGGGCGACCTGTCGGGACAAATCTCCAACCTCTCGCTGGTCGACGGCAGCAAGATTGTGGTCACCCTGAGCAGTGCCCTGCCCAATGACGAACGGTTCACCCTGACGGTCAGCCCCACGGTGGCCGACGCCAGCGGACGGGCCGTCACCGGCGACCGGGACATCCGCCTGGCCGTGCTGGCCGGCGACGTCGACGGCAACGGGACGGTTGATGCGCTGGACCAAGTGGCCATTCGCCTTCAAAGCGGCCGGACGGTTGGAGCGGCTACGGCCCGCTACGACATCGACGCCTCGGGTCAGATCACCATGGCCGACTTGCGGGCCCTGCGGGCGCATCTGGGCAACAGCCTGCCGTAATCATCGGGTTTGTCCGCAGTCCAAACACACGGCGGGGCCAGACCCGCCGTGCCACACAGTTGATTCGTCTGACAGTCACTAACTTCGCCCGGCCAGCGGCCGAAAGGCAAAAGAATAACGGCCGCCCCGAGCCCCGCGGCACGATGGCACACGATGGACAGGCAAGGCGACGATTGGTATCATAAGCTTGTGGTTCCACGCCCGCTCCCTGGAGAGGCAATGCGAATCCTGATCCTGCAACCTGTTCCGCCCAAAGGCGCCGACGGCGGCAGTGTCTATGTCGATGACGTGGCCCGCCTGGGGGCCCGCCTGGGCGAGTGCGGCCACGAACCCAGCCTGATGGTCTTCGGCCGGCTTGACGAGGAAGCCTTGCGGCTGAAGGTGGCCGACGTGCGGCCCGAGCACGTGATCATCTACCTCGAGAGTTTTTACGTCAACCTGGTCCGACGCCTGACCGAACACCTCTCCGGGCGCTACTACCTGCCGATCATCATCGGCGGCCCGCAGGCCACGGTCGCCCCCCACGAGACGCTGAGCCTGATCGGCGTCGAGGGGGTGGTGCTGTGCGAATGGGACCGGGCCGTGCCCGAGTACCTGGAAGCCCGCCGGGTCGGCCCCGACTACATCAACACCCAGGGGTTCTGGTTCCGGTCCGAGGCGGGCATCGTCCGCAACCGTGTCGCCGAACCCGAACAGCCGCAGCAGATGGTGGTCGTTCCGGACCGCAGCCTGTATAGCGCCGAGCAGGTTCTGGACGGCCACGGGCTGGCCGCCGTCCAGGCCACGCGGGGTTGCCATTTCTATTGCGCCCACTGCCAGATGGACCTGGCGGCCGGACTGTACGAGGAACTGAGCTTGCCGACTCTTCGGCGGCGGCCGGTTGAGGCCCTGGCCGCAGAGGTCGAGCACCTGCGGACAACGTACCCTTCGATGCGCGGGCTGAGGTTCGTCGGCTGCACCTTTCCGCTGGACGAGGACTACCTGCGACAGTTCGCCGAGACGTTTTCCGGCCCCACGCGGCTGCCCTTCACGGCCCGGGCCAAGACCAGTGAGCTGACGGCCGGGGCGGCCGCCCTGCTGAAACAGGCCGGGTGCTACGAGGTCGAACTCGAGGTGCTGAGCGGCTCGGACTTCATTCGCAACGACATCTTCAACCTCGATCTTTCG
>JAACEH010000214.1 GCA_011682595.1 Anaerolineaceae bacterium | reverse complement strand
GCATTGTCAAGGCCGCCCAGCGCGAATTGACCCCCTAGCGGATTGCCGGGCCACTGTTTCGCCCTTGACCCTCACCGGCCAAGGGCTATTCTGGCTGGGAACTTCGACTGCCTGCTCGACAATCGGGCCCGGCACTGTGGCCGGAAAGATGCAACTTGGGGGAACCCGGAAGAAGGTGGAACTTCCACGTCGTGACCGCGGCGACGAGTTGTTGAAGCCGGGCCAGTTGTCCGGCCTCCGCAATCGCCTGCGGAACATCGCACACAAACATCCCTTGAGGAGCGTGATTGCCTGCGCCTTCGACCACCGCACGCGGATGCTGCCCTTCATCTACGCGGACACGCGAATGGCGCCGGCCGGCGTGCGGGCCATCGGGGCGGCCATGGCCGACGCCGGATTCGAGCGGACCCGCATTGTCCTGGAGCAGTGGAACCGCAACTTCCGACCGTCCCGGATGCGTCTGGACGGGCAGCTCCCCGACATTTTCATGGTCTCGAGCATGCACATCCACTCGGCCCGCTGCGAGGCCTTGATCCGAGACGCCTGCCGGATCGAGCCGGCCCACCGGCCGCTGATCATCGCCGGGGGACCGAAGGTCATTTATGAACCGTGGACCGTTTTCAGCGCCGACCCGGCCGATCCCTGGGCCGCGGACCTGGCTGTTACCGGCGAAGAGTATGTCCTCTTGAGCCTGCTCGAGGTGTTGCTTTCCCTTCGCACAGGCGGCGAGTCCATTCGAACGACTTTCCTTCGGGCCCGCGACAGTGGGGCGCTCGATGAGATCCCCGGCCTGGTCTACGCCAAGGGCCGGTCCGAGGGCATAGCAGAGGAACTGGTCGACACCGGCATCCAGCGCCTGGTGGGCGACCTGGACGAGTTGCCTGATCCGGTCCTGGGGTATCGCCTTCTTGAGCCGCCCGGCGGACGCGCCACGCTGGCCTCCAGCGCCATGCCGGCCGACCTGGTTCACAAGCGCAGCCCGATGGGGTCGCTCGTCCTGACCCTGGGCTGCAAGTTCGCCTGCCCGTACTGTCCGATCCCGGCCTACAATCAGCGGCAGTACCGCACCAAGAGCGGCCAGCGGATCGCCGAGGAGATCGAGCGGCTGTACCGCGAGTATCACATCCGGTTCTTCTTCGGGGCGGACGACAACTTCTTCAACGACAAGCAACGAACGCTCGACATCATCGAGACACTGGCCCGAAAGGTGGACGCCGGCTCCAGACCCCACTCCAAGATTCGCTGGGCAACCGAGGCGACGATTCACGACACGCTACAAATGAAGGATCATCTGTCCCGGGCCAGGAGAGCCGGGCTGTGGGGACTCTGGCTGGGCGTGGAAGATATGAGCGGAGCACTGGTCAGGAAGGGCCAACTGGTCGACCAGACCGCCGAGGCGTTCCACCTCCTGCGAGAAAACGGCATCTTTCCGGTCCCCATGCTGATGCACCACGACTCGCAACCTTTCTACACGCCGGGCCGGGCGGACGGGCTGCTGAACCAGGTAGGCCTGCTCCGCAAGGCCGGGGCCGTCTTCATGCAGACCTTGATGCTCACGCCGGCTCGCGGCTCGAAATCGTTCGAAGACGCCTACACGTCGGGGCTGGCCTACCGGAGCGTGGACGGCATAACGGTCGAGCCGCACATTCTCGACGGCAATCACGTTGTCGCCTCCCGCGACGGGCATCCTTGGCGAAGGCAGCTCAATCTGCTGCTGGCCTACCTTTACTTCTATAACCCTCTGCGATTGCTGATCGCCCTGGTTCACTCCAGGAGCAGGATTCCCGGGGCCGATGCCGAAACTCGCCCCCTTGCCCGGGACGGGCAGCCCCAATCCGGCAAGAGCAATCCTCGTCGCAGGATCATGCGAAAGCTGAAGGCGCACCTGATCGACTCCGCCGGACAGGTGGTCGGAATGCTGGGTCTGGCTCACACCATCCGCCGCACTCTCGGCTGGGCCCTGCACCTCATGCGCGGCCACATCGTACGCACCACCCGGGCCCCGGTGGCCGAAGTCCCGATGCGCAGCCCCGACGGCCGCCCGGCAAGCCACGCCCTCCCGGGAACCCCGACTGCCAAGTAACAGACCCGATGGTCTGGTTATCCGCTGATGTTCATGTCGGGAAGGTTGGTCAGGTGATTCGCCATTCGGCGGAATACACGTTCATTCGACTGCCGCGAACGAAGCCGATCAGCGTCAGGTTCATCAGGCCGGCCAGCTCGACGGCGGCATCGGTCGGCGCTGAGCGCGAGGCCACAACCGGCAGACCGGCCCGCACCGCCTTGACCACCAGGTCGAAACTCAAGCGGCCCGTGGTCAGGGCAACCTTGTCGTGCAGGGCCCGCCCGCTGCGCAGGCAGCAGCCGATGACCTTGTCGATCGCGTTGTGCCGCCCCACGTCCTCGGCGAAGGCCACCAGCCCCTCGCCACCCAAAATGGCTGCGCTGTGCACGCCGCCGGTGGCCCGGAAAATCTCGGAACGCTTCTGAAATTCCCGCATGGCCTCGGAGATTCGCGCCGCCTCGATGCGGTAAGAGGTGTCGATCTTCCGCCCGCAGTCGAAGGGGTCCAGGCCCCGGGCCGAGAAGACACCGGACCCGCAGGCCGTGCCGGCCACCAGGCTGTCGCGAAGTTCGGCAAGCTCCCTGTCGCCCAGGCCGACCGAAACGTCGACCTGCACTTCGGAGTCCCGGGCCTCGCAGCGAATGGGCACCTTCCCGGCCTCTGCCGCCAGCACACCCGCGGTGTACAGAAAACCCAGGGCCAGTTCCTCGAGTTGAGCGGGACTGCACTGCAGGCGGCACACCACGCGGCCGTCGACCAGCAGCACCAGGCCGACCTCGCGCGAGACGTTGTCGGTGGTCCGGGACGACTCGCCGCCGGTGACGCGGGTGATGGGCACCCGGGCTACGACGTCCCGGCCGGGGTCTGCCGTTTGCGGCGGGACTTCGCGGCCCGCGGCTTGGCGATCTTCTGAATCTTTATCGCACATACTTTGAATTCCGGAATCTTGGCAATGGGATCGAGGGCGTCGTTGGTCAACACGTTGGCCGGGGCCTCGCGGAAGTGGAAGGGCATGAAGACCATGCCCGGGCGGACCCGAGGCGTCACCACGGCGTGGGCCTCTATCTCGCCGCGCCGCGAGGTCAGCCGAAGCAGATCGCCGCCGGCGATGCCCAGGGCAGTGGCGTCCTGCGGGTTGATCTCGACCTCCCCGCGAGGACAAATCTCTTCCAGCCCCGCGGACCGCCGGGTCAGGGTGCCAGTATGGAAATGATACAGCAGCCGGCCCGTGGACAGCAGCAACGGGTAGGCCTGGTCGGGCAACTCGGCCGCCTCGCGGAACGGGGTGGCGTGGAACTTGCCCAGACCCCGCGAGAACTTGTCCTTGTGCAGGTAGGGCGTTCCGGGATGGTCGGCACTCGGGCACGGCCACTGCAGCGGGGCCTCGTCCAGCCGCTCGTAGGAGACGCCGCCATAGATGGGCGTCAGCCGGGCGATCTCGTCCATGATTTCGGACGGCCCGTCGTAGTGCATGGGGCAGTTCATTCGCCCGGCGATGTCGCACAGAATCTTCCAGTCCTGGCGGGCCTGGCCCGGAGGATCGACGGCCCGCCGCAGACGCTGGATGCGGCGCTCGGTGTTGGTGAAGGTCCCGTCCTTCTCCGCAAAGCAGACGCCCGGCAGCACAACGTCCGCGTACTGAGTGGTCTCGGTGAGGAAGATGTCCTGGACAACAAGGAAGTCGAGATTCTCCAATGCCGCCCGCGTGCGGTTGGAGTTGGGGTCGGACAGTGCGGGATTCTCGCCCATGATGTACAGGGCCCGAATCTCTCCGGACTCGGCGGCATGAATCATCTCGACCACCGTCAGGCCGGGCCGCTCGGGCAGGCCGGCCGCCGCCCAGTGCTTCTGAAACTTGGCCCGCACCTCGGCATCGTCAACTTTCTGGTAGCCGGGCAGCACGTTGGGCAGTGCCCCGAGGTCGCACGCACCCTGCACGTTGTTCTGTCCGCGCAAGGGGTTCACGCCGGTCGAGCTGCGTCCCACGTTGCCGGTCAGCAGGGCCAGGTTGGCCAGAGCCAGGACGTTGTCGGTCCCGGTGGTGTGCTGGGTGATGCCCATGCTGTAGACGATCGACCCGCGGTCCGCCCTGGCGAAGGCCCGGGCCGCCTCGCGAATCTGCTCGGCCGACAGGCCGGTGACCATGGCCACCGCTTCGGGCGTGCACTGCTCGATGACCGGCCAGGCCTCCTGGAGGCCCTCGGTGCGCGAGGCGATGAACTCCTTGTCCTGCAGCCCCTCGGCGACGATGACGTTCATCATGGCGTTCAGGAGCATCACGTCGGTGCCCGACCTTTGCCGCAGGTGGAACTTCGCGAAGCGCACCAGGTCGATCTGCCGCGGGTCAGCGACGATCAGCGTCGCCCCGTGTTTCTCGACGGCGGCCTTGATAGCCAGGGCGATTATTGGATGGGCCTCGGTGGTGTTCGAGCCCGTGACGAGAATGCAATCGGCATGTTCCAGCTCGTCGGTCGAGTTGGTCATGGCCCCGCTGCCGAAGGCCCGGGCCAGACCGGCCACGGTCGAAGCGTGGCACAGCCGCGCGCAGTGGT
>JAACEH010000213.1 GCA_011682595.1 Anaerolineaceae bacterium | reverse complement strand
GCCCCGCCGCGACCGCGCAAGCCGCTTCGGGACACCTCGTCCATGACACGCCCGGGATCGCGGTCCCCAAGCACAAGCCGCCAGGCGGCGTAACCTCCTCGGGCCTGGTAGCCGTCGAGCATCTCGGGATGCTCGGCCGTCGCTTCCGGTGGCAGCAGGACCAGTTCCATGGCTACTCCCTGTCCAGTGACGCCAGGACCTCGTCGATCCGCTCGGGCGTCAGATTGCCGTAGACTTCGTCATTGACCATCATGGCCGGCGCCTCGTCGCACAGGCCCAGGCACTCCACTTCCAGCAGGGTATAGCGGCCGTCCCCGCTGGTCTGGCCGACGTCAATGCCCAGCCTCAAAGAGAGATGGGCCGCGATACTACTCGCCCCCACCAGGGCGCAGGGCAGAGTGCGACAGACCTTAAACACCAACTCCCCGACCGGACGCCGATGGTACGTCTGGTAGAACGACAACACGCCCTCCACCTCGGCCCGGCTGACCTGCAGACGCGTGGCCATGTACTCGGCCGCATCCGGGCCAACGTGACCGTGCTGCCTCTGGATGATTTCCAGAGCCTGCAGCATCGCCTCCCGCCGTGTTTCGCAGGTGACGATCAGCAGATCGATTTCCTTTCTGGTCTCGTCGCTCAGTTCCATGAACTCAACTCTTTCTCTACCGTCCCTACCGCGACGGGTGGCATGGGCTGCTTGCCAGCCCATGTCGTAGCATCGCGGAACATGCGTCGCAAGCGACGCATGCCACCCGCCGTTGAACGTCAACCAGCCCTCGCTGGCACGGCAGGCCGTGCCCCTGCCTATTCTACCGGTCCAGCTCGGCGGCGATGATGTTCAGACTCGACAGCACGCTAACCACGTCCGACAGCAGTCTTCCTTCCACAAGCTTTGAGAAAAGGGCGTAGTGGAAGAACGACGGCGGCCGCACGCGAACGCGATACGGAAACTTCGTTCCGTCACTGATCAGGTAAAACCCCAGTTCGCCCATGGCCGTCTCGTTGGCGGCGTAAGCCTCCCCGACCGGCGGCGCGCCGGCCGAGTTGGGCATGATAAGCTAAGTGATGGATCATCTGTTCCATCTTCGTATAGACTTCCGCCTTGGGCGGCAGGGTCACCTTGTAGACCGGGTCGACGTTGACCTGGACCTTCTTCTGCGGCAGGAGCCTGACGGCCTGCTGCAGAATGCGAACACTCTGGCGCATTTCCTCGACGCGGACCATGTAGCGGGCGAAACAATCGCCCTCGGCGCAGGTCGGAATGTCGAAATCAAACCCCTGGTAGCCGAGGTACGGCTGGTCGCGCCGCAGGTCGCGGCACACGCCGCTGGCCCGGGCGTTGGGTCCGGTGATGCCGTAGCCGACGACCTCTTCGGCGGTGATCCGGCCGATGCCCTTGGTCCGCGATTGCCAGATCGGGTTGCCACAGAGGACATTCTCGATCTCCTTCAACTGGCCCGGCGTGCGGTCGGCCACATAGCCGACCCGCTCCTTGAAGTCCGGCGGCACGTCCCACATCAGCCCGCCCGTGCGGGTGTAGCTGGTCATGTAGCGAGCCCCGGTGACGAACTCGAAGAGGTCGTAACATTCCTCGCGGCCGACAAAGCTCCACAGAAACGGCGTCACGCTGCCCAGGTCCAGGGCGGGCGTGCCCAGAAAAAAGCTGTGGTCCTCCAGCCGGGCCACCTCGGCCAGTATCAGCCGCACCAGTTGCGTGTACTCGGTGCACTCGATCCCGTAAAGTTTCTCGACCGCCATGTGGTAGGCCAGGCCGTTGGCGAACGGCGACAGGTAGTTCATGCGGTCGGCCACGGTGACGTACTGGTTGTAGGTGCGGTGCTCGCCGAGTTTCTCGAAGCCCGAGTGCAGGTAGCCGATGTAGGGCGTGCACCTCGCGACCCGCTCGCCCTCCAGTTCCAGCAGCAGCCGGAAGGTGCCGTGCGTGGCCGGGTGCTGCGGACCGAAGTTCAGGACCATCCGCTGGCCGCCGACCGCCCCGGTCGGACCTCGTTCGCTAACCGCCCTTAGGGCTGAAGTTGTCTCTGTCGTCCGGCTCATTCAGACCTGTTTCATTGCCCGGCGCTTCTGTCGCACCGTGTCCTCGAATTCTTGATCCCCGGCCGACGGTTTCCGCCGGCTGCGGGCCGCTGCGGGGAAATCGTCCTCGACCACCGGGTAGGCGTCGCGCTCGCCGCGGCCCTGCAGCGGATAGTCTTTCCTCAACGGGTAGTCCTCAAACTCTTCCCACATCAGAATTCGCCGCAAGTCCGGGTGGCCCGTGAAGCGGATGCCGAACATGTCGAAGATTTCCCGCTCCGCCCAGTTGGCCAGAGGCCACAGCCCCACGGCCGACGGGCAGACCGCGTCGTGCTCGGCCAGCGGCGCCTTGACGCGGATTCGCTCCTCGCTCTTGTGGCTCAGCAGGTGATAGACGACCGCGAAACGCTCGGGGAAATCCTTGGCCGGCGACTCCAGGTAATCGACCCCGGCCATGTCCACGGGAAAATTGAAGTCCAGCCCCGATGTGTCGCGCAGGTGGCCCAGCAGGTCGAGCACCTTCCCGCGGTCAACGATCAGGGTCAGCTCGCCCCGAAAAAAGGTCGTGCCGCGCAGTGAATCCGCGAACTGCCGGCCGATCTGGTCCTCAATTTCCCTGGCTCGTTCAGCGTTCATCAGTTGTTGGCGCTCCCTAGTCAGGCTCACAATCCGACGGCTGGCTCATTTGGTCTAGCGGTAGTCCGACAGTTTCTCCTTGGCCACCAGTTCCTGCACCCGCATGACCGCCTCGATCAGCGCCTCGGGCCGCGGCGGACAGCCCGGAACGTAAACGTCGACCGGCAGAAACTGGTCGACGCCCTGGATGACCGCGTAGGTATTGAACTCGCCGCCCGAGGCTGCACAGGCTCCCACGGCGACGACCCACTTCGGCTCGGGCATCTGGCGGTAAATCGTCTGCAGCACGGGCATCATCTTGGCGGCGATGCGGCCGCTGACCATCAACAGGTCGCTCTGCCGGGGGCTGAAGCGGACCACCTCGCTGCCGAAACGGGCCAGGTCGTAGCGGGCGACCATGGTGCTCATCAGCTCGATGGCGCAGCAGGCCGTGCCGAAAGCCATCGGCCAGAGGCTGTTCTTGCGGGCCCAGTTGACGAACTCCTGAGCCCGGGTGGTCAGGATTCCCGGTTGGCCCGGCGACTCGAGCCCCATTCGTACGCCCCTTCGCGCCAGCCGTAGAAGTAGCCGGCCAGCAGAATCAGGAAGAAGAAGAACATCTCCAGGAGAATGAAAAATCCCAGGCCAAGGCTCTTGCCGAAAACCAGTGCCCAGGGATACAGAAACGTCACCTCGACGTCGAAGGCCAGGAAGATGATGGCCATCAGGTAATACTCGATCGACAGCTTCAGGCGGCCGCCGCCCAGTGAGGGCATGCCGGACTCGTATGGCTGGCTCTTGACGCGGTCGGGCTTCCTGGGACCCAGCAGGTGCGACAGGAGGATGATCGAAAAGGCCATGGCGACAACGATGGTCGTCAGGACGAAGATCGGAAAATAGGCGGACATCTCGACGTCGTTGATCATTTGGCCTGCAGGTCCTCTTTGGAGTTGTGCTACCGCAAACTCTACCTGTTCTTCTTCTCTCCCGCAACAGCGGCGATTGCCTGCTCAGCGGATTTCCTGCTCAGCCCCGTCTGGAAACCCCGCCCGCCGAACTTGACGCGGACCGGACCGGCTTGGCCGCAGGGCTCCCGCCGGGCCGCGCCGCGCGACATGTGCGGCACATGCGGGGCGGCCTTGGGCGGCTTCTCATCGGCGGCCGGCTTTCCGACTTCCTCACAGACAGCCGCCGGGGCCGGCTGCCCCGGGCCTTCGGCGACTGCCGAGATGTCCTCGTCCTCTTCGGCGATGATGGCAATCAGTTCGCCCACCGGGACCGTCTGGTCGGCGGCCACAACTATCTTGCGGACAACTCCCGAGGTGTAGGCCTCCAACTCGATGGTCGCCTTGTCGCTCTGGACCTCGGCCAGGACCTCGCCGGCCTCGATTCTTTCGCCCTCGGACTTCAGCCAGGCGACGACCGTCCCCTCGGTCATGGTGTCCGACAGTTTGGGCATGACCATCTGTGTCGCCATGATTCGAAGCTTCCTTTTTCGCCTTCGGGCGCCGTTGCCTCAGCGGCCGACCGCCTCCTGAACCGCCGCCATGACGCGGGCGGCGTCCGGTATGGCCGCCGCCTCCAGCGGCTTTGAGTAGGGCATCGGTACGTCGGCCCCGCTGACCCGTCGGATGGGGGCGTCGAGGTAGTCCATCCCGAACTCCTGAACCTGGGCCACCAGCTCGGCCATCACGCCGCCGGTCCGCCAGCATTCCTCAACCGTCACCAGGCGGCCGGTCCTGACCACGCTGGCCAGCACCAGCTCACTGTCCATCGGCTTCAGGCTCCGCAGGTCGATGACCTCGCAGTCGATGCCCTCACCGGCCAATTGCCCGGCGGCCTCCAGGGCCACGTGGACCATCCGCGAGTACGTGGCAATGGTCACGTCCCGCCCGGGGCACGGACCACCAGCGGCACGTTGAACTCGCCGCCGGACATGTAGCGCCACTTCGAGGCATGGTTGACGATCTGGTCCATGGCCAGCATGATGAAGTTAACGGTCATCATTTCGATGCACGGCCGCAGATCGGCCAGGGCCGCCCCGATGCCCAGCCCCGCGATTACCTCCTCGCAGATGGGCGTGTCGACGACCCGTTGCGGGCCGAATTCCTCGAGCAGCCCCTGGGTCACTTTGAAGGCCCCCTGGTATTGGGCCACGTCCTCGCCGGCGATGAAGATGCGCGGATCGCGGAGCATCTCCTCCCGAAGTGCAGCGTTGAGGGCTTCGCGATAGGTCATCTCGGGCATCGATCCTGCTCCACTGCCGCCGTGGACTACTCGGGCGACCCGGGCGACTCGTACGATCCGAACACATGCTCGGTCAGGCTCTCGGCGTCCGGCCAGGGGCTGGCCTCGGCAAAGGCCACGACGGCGTCCTCGGTACGGTACTTGGCGGCAAAGGCCAGGCCGC
>JAACEH010000212.1 GCA_011682595.1 Anaerolineaceae bacterium | reverse complement strand
CCGGCCTGGCTGCCCAGCACGGCCACCAGGTACTCGTCGGCCAGGGTGAACGAGCCCTTGCGCTTGTTCAGCACCTCCAGCACGCCGACCAGGTTGCTCTCCAGGTCGAGCATCGGGCAGCCCAGGATGCTGCGCGTCCGGAAACCGGTCTTTTTGTCGGGCTCGGGATTAAAACGCGGGTCCCGGTAAGCGTCGGGGATATTAACGCAGGCCTTTTTCTGGGCGATGAAACCCGCGATACCCGCCGTGGCGGGAAATCGAATCTCGCCGATCTCGCTCTTCTGGGCGATTTTTGAATACAACTCGTCGCTCTCATTGTCGTACAAGAATAATGAGGCCCGTTCCGCGTCCAACAGTTTGGCCGCCTCGTCGAGGATCAGGTCCAGCAGCGGGTCCAGTTCCCGTTCGCTGCCCATACGGCGAGCGATCTCGAGAATCTGTCCCAGAGAAGACTCGTCCAGTTTGTAAGGAGTTGAATTGGTTTCGGCACTCATCCTGGCCCACCTGTCTTGCGCGGGGAACGTTTTCTTGCCCACCTCGGCCCACCCTGGCCGACGGCGATGAGTATAGGTTGCTTTGCCGCGGCTGACAAGGGCCAATGGCCAGGGAGTTTTGACTTTTTGGCTTGTCCGGAAAAGGGCGGAAAACTAAGATGGGAGTTTACTCAACCATGAACAGAATTATTCTCACAATCTCCTTGGCCCTGATTCTTCCAGCCACCGCCGCGAGGGTTCACGCCGCCCCCCCCGCCCACGCCGGCCAGCCGGCCCCGGGGCCGGTGGCTCGCGAAACGCCGATCGTCCGGGCCGTCAAGCAGTGCGGGCCCGCCGTGGTCAACATCTCCACGCGCCGCGAGACCATTGAGCGCGACCCCTTCTTTTTCGGTCTGCCCGACATTTTCCGGCAGCATATGCCGCGCGACATGTTCCAGCGGCGACGCATCAGCCGAAGCCTGGGCTCCGGCGTGCTGATTCACCAGGACGGCTACATCGTCACCAACGCCCACGTGGTCCAGCAATCCAGCGCCATCGAGGTCCTTCTGGCCGACAAGCGCCAGTTCGAGGCCGAACTGGTTTCGGCCGACATCGACAACGACCTGGCCATCATCAAGATTACCGACCCCAAGCCGCTGCCTTACGCCCGGCTGGGAACCTCCAGCGACCTCATGATCGGCGAGACGGTCATCGCCATCGGCAACCCCCTGGGTTACGCCAACACCGTCTCGGCCGGCATCGTCAGCGCCACCGACCGCACGCTGGAGTTTTCCGGCGGCGTCAAGTACTCCGGCCTCATCCAGACCGACACGGCCATCAACCCCGGCAATTCCGGCGGGGCCCTGCTGAACATCTGCGGCGAGGTCATCGGCATCAACACGGCCATCCGGGCCGACGCCGAGGGACTGAGCTTCGCCATCCCGGTCGACTACGTGCGAAACCACCTGGCCGGGCTGCTCAGCGCCCGCAACACCAAACGGCTGTGGCTGGGCCTGGACATCAAGGCCGAGGGCCGCCGCGGCGACGACGGGCTGTGGAGGGCCGCCGTGCGGATCACCGTCATCGAACCCGACTCCCCCGCCGCCAAAGGAGGCCTCGAGGCCGGCGACCTGCTGGTCGGCATCAACGGCCGGGCCATCCAATCGATCGTCGACTTCGAGACGGCCCTGCTGAAACGCGACGTCGGCGACACCGTCAAGTTCAAGGTGCGACGCGGGAAGGCCGAGAAGACACTGCCCGTCGAACTCGGCCGGGCCCCCAAGCGCGACGGCGGCAAACTCGCCCGCAGCAGGCTCGGCCTGCACGTCACGCCGCTGACGCCCGATCTGGCCCGCAAGTTTCGCACCAGGGTCGGCTTCGGCCTCATGGTCACCGGCGTGGAAGAAGACAGCCCGGCCTCCGAGATCGGTTTTGCCGCCGGGGACGTCATCATCCAGACCGGCCCCCAAACCGTTCGCAAACTTGAGGACCTGGCCGTAGTGCTGGCCCGGCTCCAGACCGGCGCCAAGACGATCGTCCGAGTCGTTCGCGGGCCGTACGCTTTCCGCGTCGAGGTTCCCGTTCGCGGCAAACCCGAAGTCCGCCACTAGAGGCCGGCCATGAAGATTATCCTGGCGCCGGATTCCTTCAAAGAAAGTCTGTCCGCTATCGAGGTTGCTCGGGCCATGGCTTGCGGCGCGGCGCGGGCCTGCGGGGAGGTCGCGCCGCCGGCGCTGGTCGAGTTGCCCATCGCCGACGGCGGTGAGGGGACGGTCGAGTGCCTGGTCGCTTCGACCTCGGGCCGCAGGGTGACCAGCACGGTGACCGGCCCGCTCGGCGACCCCGTCGAGGCCGAGTGGGGGTTGCTGGGTGACGGGCAGACGGCCGTCATCGAGATGGCCGCCGCCTCGGGGTTGCCCCTGGTGCCGCCCGACAAACGAAATCCCCTGGTCACAACGACCTATGGCACGGGCGAACTGATCCGGGCGGCCCTGGAAACGGGCGTCCGGCGGATCATCATCGGCATCGGCGGCAGCGCGACGGTTGACGGCGGGGTCGGCTGTGCCCAGGCCCTGGGCGGCCATTTCCGCGACGCCGAGGGCCGGGAGGTGGGCCGCGGGGGCGGTTGCCTGGAGCAGATCGTCCGCATCGATCTCGGGCGTCTCGATCCGCGCATCGCCCGCACCGAGCTGCTCATCGCCGGCGACGTGCAGAGCCCGCTGACCGGTCCCGAGGGTGCAGCCGCGGTGTTCGGTCCGCAGAAAGGGGCAACGCCCCGGCAGGTTGAGCTTCTGGAGCGCGGCCTGAAGCACCTGGCCCAGCGGACCGGCGCGGACCTTGGCCGCGACATCGAGACCACGCCCGGGGCCGGTGCAGCCGGGGGACTGGGGGCGGGCCTGATGGCCTTTCTCGGCGCCGAGATGCGCCCCGGTATCGACCTCGTGCTGGAAGCCATCGACTTCGATCGTCATCTGGAC
Source organism: Anaerolineaceae bacterium (assembly GCA_011682595.1). The sequence goes on along the minus strand of JAACEH010000212.1, from coordinate 1,080 downwards.
GGGGCCGACCTGGTCCTGACCGGCGAGGGCCGGCTCGACAGTTCGAGCCTGCACGGCAAGGCCACGGTCGGCGTGTCGCGCCGGGCCCGTGAGGCCGGCGTCCCGTGCATTGTCATCGCGGGCTCTCTGGCCGGCGACCGCGAAGCCTTCCGCCGCGAAGGAATCATCGACGCCAGATCGCTGGTCAGCAACGAGATCACCGTCGAGCAAGCCATGGCCGAGACGGGCGACTTGGTAGAGCAACGAACCTTCGAGGCGCTAGCGGACTTTCTCAAAGCCAGGTAGCGATTGTGCTTGCAGGCACCCTGCGAACTTGGCGTATAGACCGGGATTGGGTGGCATGGCGATATGTGGCCACACCCGATGGCGTTGTTGCCGGGGTGCGTGTAATGTTATTACTCCGGCATTTCTCTTATAATGCAAGCAGCGGATGCCGTCCGGTTGATTACTGACAGGTCCGATGGAACAGGGGAGCGACATTATGGCCATGGAACGCATCATCCGTATCATTGCCGGGAGCTTCGTGTTGGTCAGCTTGGCGCTCGGCTACTTCGCAACGCCGTGGGCATATCTGTTCACGGCGTTTGTGGGACTGAATCTCTTTCAGTCCGGGATCACTAAATGGTGTCTGATGGAGGACATCCTGGCCAAGTTCGGCGTCAAGCGCTGCCGGCAGTCAGCGGCCGAGCGCTTGAAAACCAACCAGGACTGACACGGCTTTCCTGAGCCGCGGCGAGATTCAGACGTAATCAGTCAAAAGACGCGTGATCGCCGCTCGCCGTACTCCCCGAAGAATTCGGCCGGATTGTGCGTAACACCGGGCGTGCCTGCAACGTCTGTACTTGCGGAGACAACGTTTGGAAGTCGGCAAGGACGAACAACTGCTTGAAAAGGCCAGGCGGGCGGAGCCCGAGGCACTGGCGGCCCTTTGCAGCGAGTACTACCCGAAAGTGCTGAAGTACATGCACTACCGAGTGGATGCCTTCTCGGCGGAAGACCTGGCCGGCGAGGTGTTCCTCCGCCTGCTGCGGGGGATTCACGGACAGAAAGGTTCATTCCTGGCTTGGCTGTACCGGATCG
>JAACEH010000211.1 GCA_011682595.1 Anaerolineaceae bacterium | reverse complement strand
GGGGCCCGCCGTGGCCGGCATCTTCGTCGCCGGGACGCTGCTATCGGCCGGGACGGCAGTGGCCGCCTGGATTGCCTGTGCAGCGGCGGCGGCCATCGCCGGCATCGTCTTCGTCCGGGCCGACCTGCGGGGCCGGCAGGTGACGCGCGAGGCGGCCAACCTGGGCTGGCTGATTCTCTCGATTGCCGCGGTCACGGTTGCCTGTCTCACCGGCGCCGCGCAGGCATTGTACAGCGTTACGGCGGTGGGGTGCGTTGCCGTGGTGATGGCCGGTCGGCCGAGACGCCGGGGCGGCAGCGACGGATTTGACCTTGCTGTGCCGGGGCTGGGCTGCCTGGCCACGGTTGCCGCCGTGGTGCTGGGGCCTTTCAGCGAGCTGGGGTCGTTCGACGCGGGCCTGTGTCTGCTGATTCTGTCGGCGGCCAACTGGGTGGCCTGGGGTCTGAGCCGGTCCGTCTGGAACGTGCGCGCCGGCAGCGGCCTGTTCTCGCTGGGCATCCTGCTGGTGATCTTCGGCAGGTTCGGGGCCGTTGATGTTCGTCTGGCCGCCGGCGCTGCGGCAGTGCTGGCCCTGTTCGTGGTGGCGGCCCTGATGCGCCGACGCGCCGCGGAGGCGGCCCGCACCTGCCTGCTGGCCGGGCACCTGACGGCCATCGCCCTGGCCTGTGCCGCCCTGGTGCAGGCCTGGCCGGCCACCACGACCGAGCTGCCCTTCTGGGCGGCGACCTACGTGTTGATGTTCGCCATCATGCCGAGCTTCAGGAAGGAGTTCGGCTTCCGGCTGGCGACAGTGCTGTGGTTGAGCTTCGTAGCCCTGTTCGCCCTGGTCTGCCTCACCGGCAATCCCTACCGGCAGCAGATCCTGCCGATGGCCATCCTGTCGCCGGCCTGGCTGGCGGCCGGATACCTGCTGAAGCGGACGAAGTCGGCCGCCTGGTCCATGCCGTTGTACATTGCCGCGACGGTGCTGGCCCTGTTCTGCGGCGCTGTAAGCCTGTTCTCACCAGCCGCCGAGGGGACCTGGCCCGTTTTTCTGGTCGGCGGCATCGTCTTCGCGTGCCTGTTCCTGATCCTCAGGCAGGACCTTTTCGCATACCTGGTGACCTTCTCGCTGTCGCTGATGGCCTACGACTGGGTGAAGGCCAGCGCCAGCCGGTTCACGCAGGACGTGTTTTTCTACCTGGTGATCGGGGCGGGCGTCCTGGGTTCGCTCTTCCTTCTGCCGCACCTGAAGCGACTGCTGGGCCGCCTGGGTTGGGTGCCGCTGTTTTCGATCTTCACCTGGCGCGGGGCGGCGGTTCTTTCAGTGCCGTTGCTGGGGGTGGGGCTCATGGTGCTGTCGGCCTACTCGCTCAAGGTCACCGCCCACCCGAAATTCTGCACGTCGTGCCACAACATGGACAAGTACTACGCCTCCTGGCAGCACTCCTCTCACCAGGATGTGGCCTGTGTCCAATGCCACTACGAGCCCGGGGTGACGGCCGAGGTCAAGGGCAAGCTGGCCGGGCTGGTGCAGGCCTTCAAGTACGTGTCCCATTCCTACACGAGTAAGCCGCACGCCCTGATAATGAACGAGTCGTGCATGCGTGAAGGCTGCCACAGGAACATGGACCACAGCAAGGAGACACTGCTGTTCCGCGGGCGAATCCGATTCCGCCACGACAAACACCTGAGCGAGCACCCGCGGGGCAAGGAACTGAACTGCGTCAGTTGCCACGGCCAGACCGTCGAGGGGCAACACATCAGCGTCAGCGAGACGACCTGCCTGACCTGTCACTTCTACGGCCGAGGCGACCAGCCGGTGGCGGCCGGCGAATGTGTGACCTGCCACCTGGTGCCTGACCGGAAGGTCACCTTCATGGGCCAGGAGTTCGATCACCAGAAGTTCCTCAAGGGCAAGGATGCCGTTCGCTGCACCTATTGCCACAGCCAGGTCACCCAGGGGGACGGCAGCATTTCCCCGACGCGCTGCCGCACCTGCCACCTGAAAAAAGAACTCCGCGACATGGGCGACCATGAGAAGTTCCACCTGGTTCACGTGTCGAAAGGCCATTTCGATTGTCTGCAGTGCCACGACGAGATCAAGCACGGCATTCGTCCGACCCGGCAGCAGCTTCTGGCCGTGGGCAACTGTAAGACCTGCCACACGGGCGAGAGACATTCGCTGCAGGAAAGAATCTACGCCGGGACGGCTCTTGCCGAGCTGGAGCCCGCGCCCGACGCCATGTACAAGGCCTCGGTGGCCTGCGCCGGGTGTCACACCGAAGTTCAGGTCGCCGGCCTGGGGGCGATGCCTTTCACCAAGAGACTCTCCGGCGCCAAGCAGTGCGCGGACTGCCATGGCGGGAAGATGTACGGCAGGATGCTCGCCGACTGGCAGGAGATGACCAAAGAGAGCCTCAACGAGTTGCAGGCGGCACTGGCGAAGCTGGCTGACTCGTGCCAGGCGTCCCCGCAGGCCCCGGCCGGGGAACTCGATAAGGCCAAGGCCCTGCTTGCCTCCGCGGGGACCAAGGTCTCGTACGTCGTTCAGGACGGCAGTTACGGGGCCCACAATATCGAGTACGTGACCGAGATCCTGGAACGTGCCGGGGCGGAGATCGAGCAGTGCCGGTCCCTGGTCACGGGGTGGAACAGAGCCGGGCGAAAGGAGGCCGGCCAATGAAGTGGGAGCTGGCCGACAAGGCCTTGAATTCCGAGTTTCGCCACACGGTCGAAGAAATGAGCGGCCAGAACCTCGGCGACTGTTACCAGTGCGGAAAGTGCTCGGCCGGGTGTCCGGTCCTGCCGGATATCGAGCTTTCGCCGAACCGCGTCATGCGCATGGTGCAACTGGGGCTCGAGGATGAGGTCCTGACCAACGAAGCCATCTGGTATTGCGCGGCCTGCGGCACCTGCAACGGCCGCTGCCCGATGGGCATCGACATTGTGCGGATCATGGACACCCTTCGCGAACTCTCCGAGAGCCGCAAGGATTCCCGCGGGGCGCCGGAGGTCTGGATGTTTTACCGGGCCTTCCTGGACTGCGTCCGCCAGTTCGGCCGCCTGAACGAGATCGGGCTCATGGGGGGCTACAACATCAATTCGGGACGCCTGTTCACCAACGTCGTCAAGGCCCCCTGGTTCTTCCTGAAGGGAAAAATAAGCCTGGTGCCCCACACCGTGCGGCGGCTCGACAGACTCGAGCGAATCTTCAAGCGCATTGAGGAGATAGAGGGCAGATGAAATTCGCTTACTATCCGGGATGCTCGTTGCTGTCCAGTGCAGCCGAATATGCGCGGTCCGGCCAGGGCGTTCTCGGGGCCCTTGGCGTGCAGTTGGAAGAGATCGACGATTGGGTCTGCTGCGGCGCCACGGCCGCCCACGCCACCAGTCACCTGCTGTCGCTGGCCCTGCCGGCGATCTCCTGTGCCGAGGCGGAGAAACAGGGCCTTGATATCCTGACCTGTTGCGCCGCCTGCTACAGCCGGCTCAAACAGACCAACCACCTCATCAGCAAGGACCCGGAGTTGGCGGCCCGGGTCAGCGAGCTTATCGAAGAGGACTATCACGGCAAGATCCGCGTGCTGCACATCGCCGAGGTCCTGGCCCGGGAGGTCGGCCTGGAGGCCGTCAAGGCCCGCGTGACCAAGCCCCTCAAGGGGTTGAAGGTGGCCTGTTACTACGGGTGCCTGATGGCCCGCATGCCGGAAGCCATTCGCACCGACAAGGCCGAATACCCCACCTTGCTGGACGATCTGATGGGGGCCGTCGGCGCCGAGCCTCTGGACTGGCCCTACAAGACAGAGTGTTGCGGCGCCGCCCTGACCCTGGCCCGACAGAAAACGGTCAAGCGGCTGAGCGGGCTGGTCGTTCAGATCGCCAAGGAGAACGGGGCGGACATCCTGGCCGTGGCCTGCCCGTTGTGCCAGGCCAATCTGGACATGTACCAGTCGGACGCCGAGAAGGCCTCGGGCCGGCAGTTGGGCGTTCCCGTGCTGTACTTCACCCAACTGATGGCCCTGGCCATGGGCCTGCCCGCCGAGCAGGTCTGTCTGGAGAAAGTTATTGTCGA
>JAACEH010000015.1 GCA_011682595.1 Anaerolineaceae bacterium | reverse complement strand
CAAGCAGCCCAGGCCACCCCGTCGCATGAAAAATCCACCTGCAAACGTGACGTGCACCCCAAGCCGAAGGGCGGTTGTGAAAAGGCTTGACACGGCTTGCCGCTTTGTGCAAAATGTGCGTCTCTGATGAGCCGCAAGGCGTTGTCAGTGAGGGAACCGTGAGGCCATAGCTCAATTGGTTAGAGCATCGGACTGTCGATCCGAAGGTTGCGGGTTCGAGTCCCGTTGGCCTCGCCATAAAAAACACGGCGGTAGGCGATGACCGGCAGCGCCTGGTCATGCCTGACCGCCGTTTTTTTCATCTCCTCGGACCCTTCATGCAGCGGCGCGATTCCCGTGGCGATTTTTCACCGCCCCTCCGTGGGCCGGCGCATGAGCAATCATGCGAAAAAGGTGCCTGCTTTTTCGGAAAACGTGTTGACAAGCGGTCGTAACAAGCCACAATAAACACGTACGAACAGATAAAGGGGCTACTATGAAGCCGTTCGCACATCGCCGCGAGAAGATTCTGGAACTCATCAGCGAGAATTCCGTGGCCACAGTCGCAGAACTGGCCGGGGAGTTCCACTGTTCGGCGATGACCATTCGGCGTGACCTGGCGGAGCTGGAGTCCCGGGGCCAGGTGGAGCGGTCCAGGGGCGGCGCTATTGCCACGCGGAGAATCGCCCTGGAATTCGCCTTGGCCGAGAGGGCCGGTCTGCACGCAGCGGAGAAGGCGGCCATTGGGCGTGCTGCGGCCGGGCTTGTGCGAGCGGGAGAACGTATCATCATCGACACGGGGACCACGCCGCTGGCCCTGGCCCGGGAGCTTGCCTCGCGCGAGGGGATATCGGTTGTGACGCCGAGCCTGGCGGTCGTCTCGGTCCTGCTCCAGTCCTCGGGCGTTGAGTGCATGCTGCTCGGTGGGATCGTCCGGGAGTCGTCGCCGGACCTTTATGGGCCGCTGGTTGAGGAGAACCTGTCGCGGATCCACGCGGACTGGGCGTTTGTCGGGTGCGACGGCCTGACGGTCGGCGGCGGTCTGACAACGACCGACCTGCGGGTCGCGCGAGCCATGGCCCTGATGATGTCCAACGCGGCAAAGGTTGTTCTCCTTATGGATTCATCGAAGACGGCAAAGGATTCGTTCTTCAAGTTCGCCGGGATTGATGATCTTGACTACATCATCACCGACGACCGAGTCTCGGCCGACGTTCTGGAGGCCGCCGGCGCAGCGGGAGCCGAGACGATTGTCGTGAGTGTTCGAGAGTAAGGACCGCACCAATGGCTGGGAAGATGGTTATTTTCAGGACGGGCAAGCCCTGCCGACCTGCGGGCCGGGATCCGGGAGAAGGAGAATAGGAGTCACGATGGTCCGAAAGAGGACATTCAAAGCAGTAAGGCTATCTCTGTCGGACCTTCTGGGTTCAGACTACGTCCGCGCAGTGGTCGCGGCCAGGGCAGGGCTTAGCGGCGAGTCGCCGAGGCCACTGGAACGGCTGTCGAAGGAGAAGGTCGACTTTTTCCCTGTGGACTTTCAACAGGCCCTGGTGGCTCTTCTTCCACGGGTCGGCAGCATCGTTACCCGCCCGTTGCGGCAATCGCCCCCGGGCGCCTCGACCAGGGCCTTTAACGCCGCGAGCAGGGCAAGTATGGCGCCGCTGAGCGGTTGGGGCTATTACCGTGTTGGCGAGGACGGCCGGCTGCACTTCATCTCCAAGAGCGAACACTATCATGCGCCCCTGGGACACAGTTTTCCGGGATATGGTCTGGTCGAGCACGCCCGCCGCCTCGGGATTCCCAACGCCACGCACAACAACACGCGGGGTTACATTACGAGGCTCCTGGAAGAACAGTTGATTCGTACCACTAACGGCCTGACACCTGGCGATACCGCCGGCCTGGGCAAGGTCCTGCGTTCCAGGCGGGCCGGGGTCCTGAACCGGGTGCTCAACCTGGAGACCGGCAGCCTGGCCGCCGAAGCGGGCCTCAAGATGATGCTGGCCCGTTTCTATAAGGTCCAGGAAGGTTCGCCCGAGCCCAGGCACCAGGGCCGCATACCGGTCATCGTGGTAATCGGCGACGACGATGGCCGGCTGCAGGCCAACTACCACGGCACGGCGGTCATCGCCCAGATCCTGCGTGGCATGTGGCCCGGCCTGCGTCGCGGCCTGGAGAAACAGGGGCTGATGAAAGTCGTCGCGGTGCGGCCGAACAACCACCAGGACCTGGAGGCTGTTTTCCAGCGATACGACAGCGGGCGACAGAAGATCGCCGGCTTTCTGCTTGAGCTGGTTCTGATGAATTACAGTGCCGTCCGGCTGTCGGAGAGTTTCGTCAAACGCATAGAGATCCTCTGCCGGAAACACGACGTGCCGACGATGGTCGACGAGATACAGACCTGCCTCTGGAGTCCGGAGCTGTACATGTTCCGCGAGTACGGCATGCGGCCCTCGATCGTGGCCATCGGCAAGGGATTTCCCGCGGGCGAGTGTGCAGCCTCTCGCGTCGTATTTGATCGTGCGATGGACAGCCTGCCGCAGTTCGGGGCCCTGGTGACCAACGGTCAGGAGGAATTGGCGTCACTGGCTTACCTGATTACGATGCGCTGGGCCCAGGCAAACAGCGACCTCACGCGAGCTGTCGGTGATGATTACCAGGCCCGCTTGCGCGAACTGGTCCGCCGGTATCCTCAACACCTGTGCGGCGTGGAAGGCAGCCGTCACATGTCCGCGATCCGTTTCGGGGAGATGCACGAGGCCGGGAAGTTCGTGAAGCACCTGGTGGACCGTGGGCTGGACATCTCGGTGCAGACCTACAAGGCCGACTGTCCGCCGGCGGCCCTGACCAAATTGCCGCTCATTGCAGGTTACGAGGCTGTGGAGATGGTGGTTTCCCGGATGAGTGATGCTTTGCGGCACCTTTGACGTGGCCCGTGCAGACTCGGGACGAAAGGGGGACATTGTGGCTCTGGTGTACAAGGAAGACTGGGAAGAGGCCAAGCAGCGCATGTGTGCCTGGTGGGCGGGAGAGAACACCGGCCGTTGCGGGCTGGGGGTCATTGCGCCTCGCAAGGGGGCCGCTGAAGTTCCGCCGCCGCCTCGCCCGGACACGCCGCAGGCCAGGTGGTACGACCTGGATTACGCGCTGTGCCGGTGGGAACATGCCCGGACCTTCTACGGCGGAGAGGCCTTTCCGGTTTGGTGCGGCGGCTATCCCGGCCACACGACCCAGGCCTCCTTCCTGGGATGCCGGGTCGATCTGGATTTCGACACCGGCTGGGTCCGTCCCCATCCCTCGCTGGCGGGAGAGGGCATCGACTGTAAGGACCTGACGATTGATGAGACGGGAAAGGACTTTCAGTTCCAGTTGGCCCTGCTGGGCCGCGGCGCCGAGGAGGCCGGAGGAAAGTCCATCCCCGGTGTCGGCGCATTCGGTGGCGTCGGCGACACTCTGGCCTGGCTTCGCGGAACCGAGAGGCTGCTCTACGACGTGCTGGACAGACCCGACGAGGTGCGGGCCGCCGAAGTCCACCTGATGGATCAGTGGTGCGAGCTTTACGATCGCTTTTATGCCATCACAAGAGAAGCGGCCGAGGGGTCGACATGCTGGTTCGGCCTGTGGTCGCCGGGCAAGTTCTACGCAACGCAAAATGACTTCGCTTACATGATCTCGCCGGCGACTTTCGAGGAGCTTTTTCTGCCGGCGCTGCGCAAGCAGTTGGAGTTCCTCGATCATGCGATCCATCACGTCGACGGCGTGGGGAACTTTGCCCACGTCGACCTGCTGTGCGAGTTGCCGAAGCTGAACGGTCTGCAGATTCTCCCGGGGGCCGGCAAGCCGAGCCCACTGCACTACATGCCGGTGCTGAAGAAGGTCCAGGCGGCGGGCAAGAACCTGCACATCGGTATTGCAGCCAAGGAGGTCGAAGCGGCGCTGAGTGAACTGTCGGCTCGCGGTCTGTTTATCTCGACATCTTGTGAATCGGAGGAGGACGCCCGAGACTTGCTCAGGAAGGCTGAGCACTGGTCCGGTGATGCCGGCAAGCAGTCGCACAGTTGATCAGCGTAAAGACCTGGTGCTCAGGACGTGAGAATTATTTAAGGGGCATGTCCCCTGGAGAAGCGGGCATGGCAGGTGACACTCTGCTGGGTATCGACCTTGGAACGACCGTGCTGAAGGCCGCGGTCTTCGACAAGCGTAGCGGCCGCTCGCTGGCCGACGCGTCCGTGCGCCTGCCGGTACGCAGCGAGGCCGACGGCACGCGCGAGCAGGATCTTCACACGGTGGACCGTGCCCTGCGGCGCATCGCCCTGGCGCTTCGTCGGCGGTGTGGCTGCTCGTGGTCGCACGTGGCCGGCGTTGGCCTGGCCGCCCAGGGCGGCAGCGCAATCATCGTTGACCGTGAGACCGGCCAGGCGCAGACGTCGATGCAACTCTGGAACGACACGCGGCCCTACCGGTTGTTGCCGGGCATTGCCGCACGCAAGCCCGGCGGCTACTGGCGGCGCCTTTCGTACCTGGACGGCCCCGGGGCCGGCCTGGCCCGGATCGAGTGGCTCCGCGACCGGCGAGGGCAACTTTTCCATGACGGCAATCTCTACGTCGGGGCGGGCGAGTACCTTTACTTCAAGCTGACCGGCTTCTGGCGACAGGACGCCGGCAACGCGCTGCAGATCGGCTGCTACGACGTCCGGCGACAGCGCCTGGCCGGCGGGCCGCTGAAACTTGTGGGCCTGACGAAATCCTTTGTGGCGCCGATGCGCGAAGGGCACGAGATGCATCCCCTTTCGCCCGGCGGAGCGAAGTTCCTGGGGCTGGCCCCGGGCACGCCCGTGGCCGGGCCCTACATAGACCAGGAGGCCGGGTACCTGTCGGCGGTGGGAGCATCGTCGCGGCCGCTGCAGTGTTCGTTGGGAACCGCCTGGGTAGGCAATTTCGTCGTCGAGAAACCTTCGCCCGCCTCCTCGTGTATTCAACTCCTGCTGCCGTCTCCGGTGGGAGAAGGATGGCTGGCCGTGCGGGCCATGGCGGCCGGCAACCTGAGTTGGGACTGGGCACTGGACACATTGTTTGACCGCAGGCCGATCAGGGCCCTGGCCGAGGCCGAAGCCGTGTTTCGGCGACGCCTGTTGCCACCGGACGGCATGGTGGCGCTGCCCTGGTTCAACCGCCGCAACCTGTTTGTTCCGCAAGCCTCCGGAAGCGGCGGTTTGCTGGGCCTGAATCCGCACACGACGTCGGCGGATATGTTGAGGGCAGTGGCGGCCGGAATGTGCTTTGAGTTGGCCCGGGTGTTCGAGCCGCTCGTCGGGTCCGGTATTATCAACAGCGTGGTTCTTGGCGGCGGGGCAAGCAAAGGCTGGTACTTCCGCAGGCTTCTGGCCGGCCTCTTTGCGCCGCTGCCGGTCTACTGCTTCGAAGAGGAAGGGACAGCCGGTGTGCGCGGCACGCTGTATGCCTTCAGCAGAAAGGTGGCTCGCAGCCGGAAGCGCCGCATTCCGCCGCCGCCAGGAAAGCTGCAGGCCCGGATTCTCAAAGGATACCGGCAGTACCGCCGGGTGTGCCAGATGCTGTCGCGGGGACTGCCCGACGGCGGGAAGTGGTTCCTCGGGGGTCGTCGGAGAAAGGGAAAAAGATGAACCGTAAGCCTCGGGCGGGACTCCTGCCCTTTTATATCAAGCTCTATGACGACTGCCGGCCGGAGATGCACAAGGTTCTCGATCCGTTCCTGGACCGGGTCGCGGCCGGCCTGGCGGGCCAGGGCGTGGAGGTTGTCCGCACTGGTATCTGTCGGCTGGCCGGAGAGTTCGAGACGGCAGTCGCCGAGTTGGAAGAACAGGACGTCGACCTCCTGGTGACCCTTCACCTGGCCTACTCGCCGTCGATGGAATCGATCGATGCACTGGCCAGAAGCTCGCTTCCGCTCCTTGTGCTTGACACGACGATGGACCATGACTTCGGCCCGGCCGTTGACCCCGAGCGGCTGCTGTACAACCACGGGATTCACGGCGTGCAGGACCTGGCCTGCATGTTGCGGCGGCGCGGCCGAGCGTTTGAGATTGTGGCCGGACACATCACCGAGTCCGGCCTCCTGTCTCGGGCGGCGGACATGGTGCGGGCGGCCCGTGCGGCGCGGCGTCTGCGGCAGACCCGTGCCCTGCGCATCGGCGAGGCCTTCCGGGGAATGGGCGACTTCGCCGTGAGCGATGCGGCGCTGAAACAGAAACTCGGAATCTCGGTCACCCAGATCGGTGCCGCCGATCTAACTGGGGCCTGTGAGCAGGTCTCCGACGAGATGATAACCGAGGAGATGGCCAGCGATCGTAAGCAATTTGCCGGAGAGGTGTCCGAGGATGTTCACCGGCGGTCGGTCCGTGTAGGCCTGGGCTTGCGGCGGCGTCTGGAGGCCGAGTCCGTCGGCGCCTTCAGCGTGAATTTCCTGGCCTTTGATTCTCCGGCCGGAGCGGTCAACACAGTGCCGTTCCTGGAAATATCCAAGGCCATGGCCCGCGGGATCGGTTACGCAGGTGAGGGCGATGTGCTGACGGCCGCGCTGGTCGGAGCGTTGCTCTCGGCCTTCCGGAAGACAACCTTCACCGAGATTTTCTGCCCGGACTGGAAGGGCGACGCCCTGTTCCTGTCGCACATGGGCGAGATCAACCCGGCGGTGGCGGCCGAGAGGCCGCGGCTGTGCGAAAAGGATTTTCCGTTTACTCGGGCCCGGAATCCGGCCTTTCTGGCCTGCGCGCCGGAGGCCGGGCCGGCCGTCCTGGTCAATCTGGCCCCGGGACCCGAAGACACGTTCCGCCTGATCGTCTGTCCCGTGGAGGTGCTGGGAGACGGCACGCATCCGGCGGCGCAGGAAATGGTTCGCGGCTGGATTCGTTCGCCGCTCAGCGTGGATCGGTTTCTGGAGGAGTTTTCGCGCTGTGGTGGGACGCATCACAGCGCACTTGTGCTGGGCGACCACGCGGAGGCCATCGCGGCCTTCGCCCGCTTCGCCGGCCTGGAGTGCTGTGTGATCGACTAGCGGTTGCGGCCAGGGCCGAACCCGGAGGACGAGGAATGCCCGCGAGAAATCTTGAAGGTCTGAACATCGGCGTCATCGGCGCCTGCGGCCGGGGGGCGAGTTTCAAGGCGGCCTGCGATGCGCTGGAACTTGTCCGCATCCATGCCGTCTGTGACATCAACGAGGACGGCCTGGCCGGGGCAGCCGAACTCCTGGGTGCCGCGGAGTCGTACACCGATTACCAGGCCATGCTGCAGAAGTCGGACCTGGACGCGGTCATCATCGGCACGCCGATGCAACTGCATGTGCCGCAGGCCGTGGCGGCGCTGGACGAGGGATTGCATGTTCTGAGCGAAGTTCCGGCGGGTGTTTCCGTCGAACAGTGTCGGACGCTCGTGGCCGCCTGCAAGCGGAGCCGGGGCGTTTACATGATGGGCGAGAACTACACCTACATGCGGTCAAACGCGATGGTGCGGGAAATCGTCCGCCGCGGACTTTTCGGCACCCCCTATTACGCCGAAGGAGAGTACCTTCACGAATTGAAGCACATGAACGAGCTCACCCCCTGGCGGCGAAAGTGGCAGACCGGCATCAACGGCGTGACCTACGGCACCCACAGTCTGGGCCCCATCCTGCAGTGGATGCCGGGTGATCGGGTGGTCAAAGTCGCTTGTGCCGGGTCGGGGCGCCACCATCGCGACCCTCGCGGAGAGCAGTACGAGAATGAAGCCTCATGCGTCATGCTCTGCAGGATGCAGAGCGGCGGCTTGGTCAAGATCCGTCTCGACATGCTCTCGGACCGCCCGCACGCCATGACCAACTACGAGCTTCAGGGGACCGACGGCTGCTACGAGTCGGCCCGGGCGCCTGGCCAGTGCGATCGCATCTGGCTGCGGGCCAAATGCGGCGACGACGGCCGGTGGCTCGACCTCAAGACTCTGGAGGACGAATTCCTGCCGGATTTCTGGAAGGAGGCCGACGAGTCGGCCCGGGGAGCCGGTCACGGCGGTGGCGACTACTTTGAAATGCTCGACTTCATCGACGCGTCACTCGGCAAGCGCCCTGTGACGGTTGGCATTCACCAGGCCATGGACATGACGCTGCCTGGACTGGTGAGCCAGCGGTCCATCGCCGAGGGCGGCCGATGGCTCGAGGTGCCGGACTCGCGAAGCTGGACGGGCGAGGAGGTCCCGGGACCGCAATTGCAGATGGTCTGGCCGAAGCGGCTGCTGGGAGCCCCGCCCGAGGTGAAGATCCCGGAGGGCTACATCCTGCGGCAGTACGAACCCGCCGACGCCGAGGCCCACGAGATCCTGATGCACAAGGCGGGCTTTACAACCTGGAACCGCAAGCAACTGGCGGCGGCCATGCGGAATGTCCTGCCGGGCGGTTTCTTTCTGGTTGAGCATCGGGCCACAGGATGCCTGGTGGCCACAGCCATGGCCTGGCACAACCCGAGCGACCTTCATCCCTTTGGTGGCGAACTGAGTTGGGTCGCCGGGGACCCGCAGCACAAGGGCCGGCGCCTGGGCCTGGCCGTCTGCGCCGCGGCGACCCGGCGGCTCTTGGAGTGCGGGTACCGTGAGGTCTATCTGGAGACCGACGACTTCCGTCTGCCGGCTATCAAGACCTATCTCCTTCTGGGTTATGAGCCACTGATGTTCCGCGATGGCATGGCCGAGCGCTGGGCAAAGGTCCGCCGACAACTGGATGGGATACAAGACTACCAGCAGCACGGGCGGAACTGAAACCAAACCGACAGGAACAGTGTTGATGGAACCTCAGCTATTTGAAGTGAAACCGGTGGACCAGGATTTTTACGAATCCCGTCTGCGCGACTTCCTGCCGGAGAGGATCATCGACGTCCATACCCACATCTGGCTGGCAAGCCAGGTGACGAAGTCGCAGAATGTCATCGGCCGCACCGTCAGTTGGCCGAAGCGAGTCGCCGCGGACAATTCCATCGGAGACCTGCTGCAGAGCTACCGGCTGCTGTTGCCCGGAAAATCGGTGACACCGCTGGTTTTCACCAAGCCTCCGGGTTTTCCGCAGCCCAACGTCAGTGGCGACCTGGACGTGCTTAACCAGTACGTCGCCCGCTGCGCCGCCGAGGGCGGCCTGCCCGCACTGGCCATGGTCTCGCCGGACTGGGGCGCCGAGAAACTCGAAGCAAAAATCCTCGCCGGCGGCTTCATCGGGGTGAAGGTCTATCTCAGCCTGGCGCCTTCCTATCTGCCGGCCGAGGAGATTCGCATCTTCGATTTTCTGCCCCCGCACCAACTCGACGTGCTCGATCAGCACGGCTGGCTGGTCATGCTGCACATACCTCGTCCCGGACGGCTGGGCGACTCGGTGAACCTGGCCCAGATGCTCGAGATCGAGCGGCGCTGGCCCCAGGCCAGGATTATCATCCCTCATGTCGGCCGCGCCTATTGCCCGGAGGACGTGGGCCAGGCTTTCCAGAGGCTGGCCGGCACGGAGCACATGATGTTCGACATTTCAGCCAATACCAACGAGGATGTGTTTCGCGGACTGATCCGGGCCGTCGGCCCCAAGCGGATTCTTTTCGGCAGCGACCTGCCCATCCTGCGGATGCGCATGCGGCGCGTCTGCGAGCAGGGCCGCTACGTGAACCTGGTTCCCCGGGGGCTGTACGGCGACCTGTCGGAGGACCCTCACATGAGGGAAGTCGGCGACCGGGAGGCCAAACGGCTCACCTTTTTCTTCTACGAGGAGATTGACGCCTTCCGCCGCGCCGCCGAAACCGAAGGATTGACCCCGGCGGACGTGGAAAACGTTTTTCACAACAATGCCAGAAACCTTTTTGACCAGGTGGCGGGCGCTTCGGGGCCCGAATGAAGGCCGATGTGACCATCTCGCGGGCAAGTGCATCGAAGGCTCGCCCGGGGAATCGCGAAGGAAGGCAAAATGGCTGACAACTTGCGGGTTGGTTTTCTTGGTTTCGGGTTCATCGGCAAGGTCCACGCCTTCGGCTACAGGACGCTGCCCTTCTCCTATCCGTCTTTGCCGGGCGCGAAGTTCGTCGCGGTCTGTACGTCGAACCCAAAGACGGCTGAGGCGGCCAGGGAGTCGTTCGGCTTCGAACGATCAACCCTTGGCTTCCGTGAGGTCACCGAGGCTGATGATATCCAGGTCGTCCACATTGCGACGCCGAACCGGCTGCACAGAGAGGCCCTTCTGTCGGCGATTGCCGCAGGAAAACATATCTACTGCGAGAAACCCCTCGTCGCATCGATCGAGGAGGCCAGAGAGGTGGCCGAGGCGCTCGGAAAATACCACGGCACGGCGCAGATGGTTTTCCAGAATCGCTTTTTCCCGGCCACCATGCGGGCCAGGAAACTCATCGGTGAGGGGTTCCTGGGCCAACTGCTCAGCTTCCGGGCGGCGTACTTGCACTCGGGCTCGGCGAATCCCGATGTGCCGCTGAAGTGGAAGCTTTCGGCGGCGGAAGCCGGCGGTGGAGTGCTCTTCGACCTCGGCAGCCACGTCATTGATCTGGTCAGACACCTGGTGGGCGAGTTCGCGGAGGTCGATTGCCGAACGAAGATAGCTTTCAAGGAGCGGCCGTCACTTGGCGGCAAGGGCCGGAGGCCGGTCGAGGCCGAAGACCTTGCACTGCTTACCGTGCGTACTGTCGGCGGCGTACTGGGAACCATCGAGGCCACGAAAATCGCCACCGGGACTCTGGATGAATTACGGTTCGAGCTGCACGGGACAAGCGGGGCCATACGTTTCAACTCCATGAACGCCAATTGCCTGGAGATCTACGCCGCCGGAGGGCCAAACGCGGACGAGTGCGGCTGGCAGGCCCTGGACACCGCCGCGAACTATCCACCGCCGGCGGTGAAGTTTCCGCCGCCGAAGTTCCCCATGGGCTGGATCCGAACCCACGTAGCGTGCCTGGCGAATTTCGTCCAGGCGGTTGCCGAAGGCCGCCCGGCCGAGCCGTCCCTGTCGGTCGGCGTCCGCATCCACGAGATAATGGACGCCTGCTACCGTTCGGCCGAGCGCAGCGGGCCGGTAGAAGTTTAGCGAGGGCCGCTACGGATGGGGCGGCAAGGTCCGAGGAGGCCCATGGCCCGGCGGACCGCGCCTGGATGCTCTGCGAAAGCGAACCTGTTTCTACACGAAGGGATGACCACCGTGCTGAAGGGTCCACGTACCTATGTCGGCTTCGGTTTCGGCGCCATTCAGGCGGGACTGTTTCTTCTGGAGGCCTTTCGCTCGGGGCACTTCGGGCGACTGGTCGTTGCCGAAGTGCTGCCCGAGGTCGTGGCTGCGGTACGCCGGGCCGACGGGCGTTTTTCGGTGAACGTCGCCCACGCAGAGCGAATTGAGCGAGTCGAGGTCGGCCCCGTGGAGATTGAGAATCCCGCGGAGCCCGCTGACCGCGACCGCCTGGTGGCCGCCATCGCGGCTGCCGAGGAAATCGGTACGGCCCTGCCCGACACCGAACACTATGTGTCCGGGAGACGGGCTGGCGTGCATCAGTTGCTGGCCGAGGGCCTTCTGCGAAAGGCCGGGACAGACGGGCCCCGGACGGTGGTCTATACGGCGGAAAACCACAACCGCGCCGCCGAGATTCTGGAGGCGGCGGTTCTCGAAGTGGTCGCCCAAATAGACCGCCCGGCGGTCGCTTCGAGAGTTCGCTTTCTCAACACGGTCATCGGCAAAATGAGCGGAGCCATCTCCGATCCCCAGGAGATCAACCGACAGAAGCTGTCGCCGGTTACGCCCCACAGCCACCGGGCATTCCTGGTGGAGGCCTTCAGCAGAATCCAGGTTTCCCGGGTCCGTTTCGACCCCACGGCCGGCCAGGAGCCATTTCGCCGGGGGATCGACGTGTTCGAGGAGAAGGCCAACCTGCTGCCCTTCGAGGAGGCCAAGCTGTATGGCCATAACGCCGTCCATGCCATGGCCGCGGGCCTCGGGGCAATGCTGGGCGCGGTCCGGATGGCCGACTTGCCGGGTTTTCCCGGAGTGATGGCCTTCCTGCGCGATGCGCTCCTCCGGGAGTCCGGACAGGCCCTGATTGGCAAGTACCGGGGCCTGGACACGCTGTTCACCGAAGATGGTTACCGCCGCTATGCCGACGATCTGCTGCAGCGGATGATCAACCCCTTGCTGGGCGACACCATTGAGCGGGTGGGCCGCGACGGCCGGCGGAAACTCGGCTGGGATGACCGGCTGATCGGCGCCATGCGACTTGCTTTGCAGCAAGGCCTCGAGCCTCGCCGCTATGCCTTCGCAGCGGCGGCGACACTGGTGGTCATCGATCGGAAAATTCTCGAAGGCAGTTTTTCGCCGACGGACATATTGGATTCCATATGGGCTGCTTCGCCCCCCGACCGAGAGCAGCGAGGGGCCGTACTCACGCTCGTCGAAGACGGCCTGTGTCGCCTGAGAGACTGGCGTAGCGCAGGATTCCCGCCGCTGGACGAGTTCTTCTGAGCCGGTCTGAGCCCCGCGAGAATTACCTAGACTCTGCTGGCGGCAACCGCCGTTTTCCATCTCCTTGGACCCTCCATGCAGCAGCGCGATTCCCGTGGCGATCTTTCACGGTTCCTCCGTGGGCCGGCGCCCGGCGCCGTGAGGGTGGTTGTAGGGTAACGAAGTCTGGACTATAATCGGCGGCGACGCGGCGTGGAAGTCGTTGGCGCCCGCAGAGGGTTGCGCCGAGGGACGAAAGGAGATTGCCGGCCAATGGTTGAAAACCGGAAGCAGCGCAACGCATTACTGGTGCTCTTGATGATTGTTCTTCTGGTGGCCCTGATTGCGGCCTTTCTCTGGTCGGTCACTGGGGGCGAGCCCTACGATTACGTGGCCGCCAAGGCCGAGGCTCTGGGCAACGATCCGGGCCGCATCATTGCCTTCGTTCAGGACAAGGTGGCCGGCCAGGACTATGAGGGCTGCCTGCGCGGCCCGGTGGGGACGCTCTTCAGCGGGGCCGGCAACGACGTCGACCGGTCCGCCCTGCTGGTGGCGTTGCTCAGGAAGGCCGGGGCCGAAGCTCGTTTCGCCTGGGCCGACACGACCTGGGTGCAGATCGCCGAGGGCGACAAGTGGAAGGACCTGCTGACCTCGGGCCCGGCCGCCGCCACGGTGACGGTCCGCACCGGCGACGACCTGCCGGCGGAGGTTTTTCATACGCTGACCGTCACGCTGCGATTGACGGGCCAGGGCCTGAGCGACGAGGCTTCCCTGGTCTTGAGGACCGCGGAACTTGCCACCCACCCGCTGCTGCTGGGCTTCAGCGGCGGCGAGGCCGTGCTGAGCGTCGCGGGTTCGGACTCCGTGCTCCGTTTGCCGGTCAACAGGGCCAAGGACGAAACGCTGGCCCTGGTTTTCACTCACCAGGAGCCGGGGAAAGCCAAGCCGGCGGTCTTTACGCGCGAGATCTACACCCGTAAGTACCCCGACTACCCGGCCGCGGACGACCCGCGGAACCGCTACGTTATCACCGTCGCTCCGTGGTCGCTGTCGCGCTGGGCCTATGAGAAGGAACGCGAACTGACCCAGGCCGAGCTGAAGGCATTTCCCGACGAGCACACGCGCAGAGGCTACCTGCTGGTGCTGGCCTACATGGTCGAGTCCGACGAGGCCTTGGCGGCGATGGCCAAACACTTCAAGGCGGCCGCCTACTTCACGCGTCCGCGGGTGATCATCACTTCGGCGAATTTCATCAAGGGCTCCGATCTGCCGGCCTCCTGCGCGATCGACCTGCGGCAGAACGCAGTCCACGTGGCCGGCGACGAGACTGCCCGGGCGGCAATCGGCGTGACGCGCTCGGCTTACGAGGGATCACTGGAGGCCGACATCCTGTCCCGTGCCACCGGCCGGCCGGCCATCAGCGCATTCGGCGCACTGCAGCAGTTGTTCGACCGGGCCCGCCCGTCTACGCCCCAGCGGCTGCGCTTCTATGCCAGTTCGCTGGAACGGCTGGCCAAGGAAACCACGCAGGGGGCGACCCTGACCTTTACCGCCGGCCAGGGCCGCCAGGTGGTCTTCGAGCGCGGCCAGGGCGACGAGCTGATTCTCAAGTCGATCAGCGAGGTCCTGACTTCGGCGATGGAGAAGGCGAAGGTCGAGTGGGGCGTTCTGAAATCGAAGAAACTCACCGCTAAGGACTTCGGCCGGGCGGCGCTGGAGTTGGAGACCCTGTTCGGCCCGGTGGCCGGCGGATCGACCGACTACCGGCCGACGATCGACCTGGAGGAGTCCACGCGGGAACTTCTGGTGACCGATTCGCGGATTTTTGTGATGCGCAAGGCCTGGCCCGACAAACCTAAAATCGTCACGCTGGAGTACCAGTTTCTGTCGGTCGACGGCGACATACGTTACGAGAGCATCGATTACTGGGATGAGCCGAACAAGCGGCCCATTGACTACTCGACGACGCTCCGCATTCCCGCCAAGAGCGTGGAGTCCAGCCACGTCCTCTCGCGGTATTACAGCCAGGGCCTGTACGACAAGGGCAACATGTTCCTGATGGCCAGCCGGGAAGTCCACAGGGAACTGAAGGAAAAGGGCGAAACGACAATCCGCTTCATGAACTGGGACGGCACGCTGACCGACCCGATCAAGCTCTACCTTACCGACAGGAAAGAGGCGACGATCTACGTCAACAGCCGCAAGCGGACGATCGGCGTTCTGTACGCGGCCGGCGGTTACGTCAAGGACAACCCGCAGAAGAAGCCCTACGAAGAGGTGAAGCCCATCCTGGTCAAGGATCGGTGGGAGACCAACCGCTGGCAAATTCTGGACAACGACCTGTACCCCCTGATCGGCATCCCCGGCAGCCGGTTCCAGACGGCCCTTCCCGGCCGCGTGGTCTCGGCGGCCACGGGTCTGGGCATTCCCGACGCCAAGGTGGTGGTCGAGGGCACCAATGCCGCCGGGACGACCTGGGGCGACGGGCGGTTCCTGCTGCCGGTGATCAGAAAGCGATTCGGGGAGTTCACCGTCTCGGCCTCCCGGGAGGGCTACGCGCCGAGGAAGGTGAAGATCAATTTCACCGAGCCCGACGCCTTTCCGATCATCCTGAAGCTCGTTCCTCGCCCGAGACCGGAGGACTTTGTGTGGGTGACCGCCGGCGAGGCCGAGGCGGAGTTGAAGAAGACTGAGGCCACCGACCGCGTTGGCGATCTCGTCCGTGCAGCACTGAGCGAGAATCCTGAACTGGCGGCCCTGGTGCCGAAAAGAAGAATTGCCCTGGGCGGCTCGTTCACCCAGGCCTGGCTGCTTTTTGACTCGGCGAACTTCCAGATCACTGGCGTAACCGAGGACGGGCTTTACGGCTCCTCGTTCGGCGGCGGCATGGTCAGGGACTGGGCCTCCAACGGCGCCCGGGCCGGGCTGGGCATGGGCGGCAGCCCGTACGAGACGCAGACCGGCGTGATCAACTACTACAGCGGCTTCATCTCCTCGTGGTACGCCTACTCTGCGGGCAAACTCGACGCGATCAGCCAGATGATGGACGGCAAGGAATTCACCGACATCGGGCACGCTCACGCCATGAAGTTCGCCATGGACTTCCTCAATGGCATGAGCGGCCTGACCGAAGGCGTGGGCGGCATGGCCGGCCGCATGGCCGGATTCCG
>JAACEH010000210.1 GCA_011682595.1 Anaerolineaceae bacterium | reverse complement strand
TGATCACCATGCGGGACGCCGACATGCTGTCGCAGTTTCCCATGGCCTGCCGCGACGAGCGCGGGCGGCTGCTGGCCGGGGCCGCCGTCGGGGTTCACGACTACGACCGTGTTGAGGGGCTGATCGCCGAAGACGTCGACGTCATCGTCGTCGACACGGCTCACGGCCACTCGAAAAACGTGATCGAGACGGTCAAGGCCATCAAGGCCAAGCACGACATTCAGCTTATCGCCGGCAATGTCGGCACGGCCCAGGCGGTGCGCGACCTGGTCAAGGCCGGGGTCGACGCCGTCAAGGTCGGCATCGGGCCGGGCAGCATCTGCACGACCCGCGTCATCAGCGGCGTGGGCGTGCCCCAGATCTGGGCCATCTTCGAGTGTGTCGCCGAGGCCGACAAGGCCGGGGTGCGACGGCGGCGTCCGCCACTCGGGCGACATCACCAAGGCCCTGGCGGCCGGGGCTTCCGGCGTCATGCTGGGCAGCCTGCTGGCCGGCCTGGACGAGAGTCCGGGCGACCTGATTATCTACCACGGCCGAACCTTCAAGACCTACCGCGGCATGGGATCGCTGGGGGCCATGGTCAAGGGCAGCGCCGACCGTTATGGCCAGAAGGGGGCCGCCGCGGGCAAACTGGTCCCCGAAGGCGTCGAGGGCCGCGTGCCGTACAAGGGCATGCTGGCCGATTTCGTTTACCAACTGGTCGGCGGCGTGCGGGCCGGCATGGGCTACTGCGGGGCGCACAGTCTCGGGGAACTGCGGACCAGGTCGAAGTTCATCCGTGTTTCGCCGGCCAGTGTGGCCGAGAGCCATCCGCACGACATCGCCATCACCCAGGAAGCGCCGAACTATTACCTGTCGGACAACGGCGGCTCGTAACCGGCGGCGGCCAACGGAGGTGGACCATGACCCGGGCGACAATTCCAATCATTCTCGGCCTGATGGTCGTCTGGGTTCCTGCGGCGGCTTTGGCCCAGGACGATGCCAAGGTGGCCGCGGGGCCGACCGTGCCGCGCAAGGATCGCTGGGGGCCGATGAAGGTCGAGTACCTGATGGCCAACACCCGGCATCCGCCGCTGGTCTTCGACAGCGAGCAGGAGAAACTCAGGCACGACGACGCCCGGCTGCGGAACCTGCCGGGGGTTCTCGCCTCGGGCATGTACGAGGTGCTGCGCTTTCCGGCGTCCCTGGCCCTGTGCCCGGTCTACCTGGCCAGCAGGCCCGTGTGGCTCAGGGAGCGGGCCGAGCCGTAGGGCCGCTGGGATGGCCGCAGGGAGGAGTTGCCGAAAGTGCCCGCCCTCCGCCGGTGTCGGGCTCTTTTGTTTTCTCAGGTTTTCAACCTTCAGAGTTTCGCCCGGCGAGAGTGGGAGCAGCAGATGTCACAAGCCCCGAAGAGCGAACTTGTGGTCGTCCTGGATTTCGGAAGCCAGTACGGCCAACTGATCGCCCGCCGAGTTCGCGAACAAAAAGTATATTGCCGAATCCTGTCGCATCGCACGACGGCCGACGAACTGAAAGCGCTGGCCCCGTCCGGCATCATCTTCTCCGGCGGACCGGCCAGCGTCTACGAGGCCGACGCGCCGCAGTGCGACCAGGCCATCCTCAAGTTGGGCATTCCGGTCCTCGGCATCTGTTACGGCATGCAGTTGGCCTGCCGGACCCTGGGCGCTGAGGTCTCGCGGGCCGAGAGCCGCGAGTACGGCCGGGCCAAGCTCGAGGTCATCGAGCACGAGCCGCTGTTTCACGGACTGGGCGAGGAGCTGACCGTCTGGATGAGCCACGGCGACCAGGTTCGCCGGCTCGATAAGCGCGACAAACGATTCGAGGCCCTGGCCCGCACCGAGACCTGTCCCTATGCCGCCGTGCGGTCGGCCGACGGCAAGTTCTACGGCGTGCAGTTTCATCCGGAGGTCACGCACACGCCCGAGGGCAAGCAGATTCTGCACAACTTTCTGTACCGCGTCTGCGGCTGCACCGGACAGTGGCGGACCGAGGCCTTCATCGAGAGCCAGGTGGCGGCCATCCGCCGGCAGGTCGGCTCCGGCGGCGTGGTCTGCGGGCTCTCGGGCGGGGTCGATTCATCGGTCGTGGCGGCCCTGGTCCAGCGGGCCGTCGGCGACCAGTTGACCTGCGTCTTCGTCAACAACGGCCTCTTGCGGCTGAACGAGGCGGCGATGGTCGAGGAGGTCTTTCGCCGGACCTTCCGCATCGACCTCCGCGTGGCCGAGGCCGAGGAGTTGTTCCTGTCGCGTCTGGCCGGGGTGGTCGAGCCGCAGCAGAAGCGCCTGGAGATTGGCCGCACTTTCATCGACGTTTTCAAGGAACAGGCGGCCGACATTCCCGACGCCCGCTTTCTGGCCCAGGGGACGATCTATCCGGACGTCATCGAGTCCGGGGCTCGCGACGGCAGCGGGGCGGCGGTCATCAAGCACCATCACAACGTCGGCGGGTTGCCGGACGAGCTTGGATTCGAGCTGGTCGAACCGCTGCGCGACCTGTTCAAGGACGAGGTCCGCTCGGTCGGTGAGGCCCTGGGATTGCCGAAGGACCTGATCATGCGTCACCCCTTCCCGGGTCCGGGGCTGGCCGTCCGGGTGGCCGGCCAGGTGACTCGCGAGCGGCTGGACATTCTGCGTCAGGCCGACCACATCATCATCGAGGAGATTCGCATCGCCGATCTCTACGACCAGATCGGCCAGGCCTTCGGCGTGCTGCTGCCGATCCAGACGGTTGGCGTGATGGGCGACAGCCGCACCTACGAGTCGGTCATCGCAGTGCGGGCCGTCGAGACCAGCGACTTCATGACCGCCGACTGGTTCTCGTTTCCGCGGGAGGTCCTGGCCACCATCTCCAACCGCATCATCAACGAGGTCCGCGGCGTCAACCGCGTGGTCTACGACATTTCCTCGAAGCCGCCGGCGACGATTGAATGGGAATGAGCGAGCACGCGGCGGGAACCAAGGCATGTTGACCACCGATCACATCCTGGCCGGAGCCCTGGCCGGCGAGGTGTTCTTCCGCAACCGGCTCGGTCGGCGCGGCGTGGTCGTTGCCGCCGTGGCGGCCCTGATTCCCGACCTCGATTACCTGGTCATCGCCCTGTTTTCAAATGGGCCGTTCGCCGGGCTGCGCTATCATCGCGGCCTGTCGCATTCGATTCTGGCGGCGCCGCTACTGGCCGCGCTCGTCGCGGTTGTGGCCTGCCTGATATGTCGCACAGGCAAGTTCGGCTGGTTCTTTCTGGCCGCCCTGGCCGGGACGCTGTGCCAGGCGCTGCTGGACTGGCCGACCTCTTATGGGACGCAACTGCTGGCTCCGCTGGAGGCGACGCGCTACGCCCTGGACTGGCTCTTCATCATCGACCCCTACCTGACGGCCATCCTGCTGGTCAGCCTGATAGTCTCCTGGCGGCGGCTGAAGCGCGGTCAGGATCATTACCCGGTGGCCCTTCGCGGGCTGACCGTGGCTGTGGCCTACCTGCTTTTCATGGGGGCCATGCACCACACCGCCATCGGGCGGCTGGGCAGCGAACTGGAACGCATGGGCCTGCGCGAAAGCGAGGTGAAAAGGGTGGCTTGTCTGCCCGTGCCGCTGGTGCCGTTCCTCTGGCGGGCCTACTACACGACCGACGGCCGCACGCACCGGGGGTTGGTCAGCGTAATGAGCGAGCAACCGATAGAGTTCACCACTATTGAAGACTCGCCGCCGTCGCGTGCCATCGCGGCGGTCAGGGCCGACCCGGCCGCGGCGACGTTCCTGTGGTTCGCCCGCTTCCCGGTTGTTGAGGAAACCCCCGGCGCCGACGGGCGAAGCGTGGTCCGCATTTACGACGCCCGGTTCCAGGGCTACCTGCCGTTTTATGGCTGGACCAAGGGCCGGCACTTCGAACTCCGCGCCGTCGTGGACAGCGACGGGCAGGTCATCTCGGTCGAGCAGAGCGGGTGGGGAAAGCTACCCGAGTAGTTTTTTGTAGACGCTCTTGGGCGAGCCGCACTCGGGGCACTCCCAATCGTCGGGAATCTCCTCGAAGGGTGTCCCTGGCGGGACATCGCCCTCGGGATCGCCCGCCGCCGGATCATAGACGCGCCCGCAAACCGCACATTCCCACTTGGTCATCATCTACCCTCGCTTCTGATGGTTAAGTTGGTCGGTTGGTCAGTTGGTTAGTCAGTCAGCCAACCGCACAACAGTCTCCCCGATTTCCCCCCCCTGCAAGCCCCCACCTACCAGACTTGCGTGTGGACACGTCGGCTCCAAACATGCCGGCCGGGCGGCGCCCGAGTGCCGGGCAGAGCGGGCCACCGGCATCGCCGTCACTTGAGCCGTTGCTGCACTTCGGCGGCCGCCGCGAAGAGGCGTTTGTTGCGCTGCTGCCATCCGGAGCCGACAAACCAGTCGAGGCCTTTGCGGGCTTCCTGGCTGCGCATGCGGCGGGCCTTGCCGTCCCAGAAACCGGGCAGCTTGATGCCGGCTTTCTTGA
>JAACEH010000209.1 GCA_011682595.1 Anaerolineaceae bacterium | reverse complement strand
GCCGCAGACTCGTGAGTCGCCGAGCGCATCAGACGGTTGGTCGCCGTCACGGGGCCGATCTTCAGCGGACGGAAGATGCTCTCGACGTTCATGTACATGACCAGCGCCTTTCGCCATCTCAAGCGGACTGACCGTCGCCGGTAATCTCCTCCCGCAAGACGCCTATCATCGGCAGGTTGCGGTACCGTCCATTGTAATCCAACCCGTAGCCGACCGCAAAAACGTTCTCGATCTCAAATCCCACCAGGTCCGGCCGCGGCAGGCCTTGCTGTGGCCGGCCTTTCTTCAGCAGCAAGACGGCCGTGGTCACCTCGGCGGCCCCGAGTTGGCGGGCCTGTTCGACCACCTGGCTCAGCGTACGCCCACTGTCGAAAATATCGTCCACCACCAGCACGTGGCGCCCCTCCACCACCGCCGGCAGAAGAGAGCGGTGAGAGAACTCCAGCGGGCCGCCGTGCAGGCCACGGTACGACTTACAGTACACGAATTCGAGGTCCAGGGGAATAGGCAATTGTCGCAGCAGGTCGGCCAGAAAGAGCACGCACCCGTTCATGACGGCCAGCACCAAAGGATCGGCCCCGGCCAGCCGTCGGGAAAGCTCCTGCCCCATTTCGCGCACGCGGACCCGTATGGCCTCCGGCGGAATCAGCACTCGGGCAATGTCGCTCTCCACGTCAAGAAGCTCCTGACGGACACGAGCAGTGCGGCCCACTGATGACGGCGGCCGAAAGCGACTGCAGGAGGGCGGCAGGCGTCAGTTGACCCCGCCATGCTTCTTGAGCAGGTCGATGATGCCCTGTGTGCCCGCCTTTTCGGCCACCCGCAGCGGCGGCGTCTTGAAGCGATCCAAGACCTTGGTCACCGCCCCCCGCTCAAAGAGCAGGCGGACTATCTCCACGTTGGCCGCACCATGCAGCACGGTCCGGCCGGCGCCGTCGCGTTCGTAGATTTTCGCCCCGGCATCCAGCACCCGTGGCCCACTGTTGGCGCCCCTGCTGAGCAGAACATCGTCAATCGAGCGGGTGCGTCTTGCAGATTTCTTCGATCTCGCCCTTGGCCCGGGACAACTTCGGGTCCGACTCGCCCTGGGCCGTCAGCACTGTGTCAAGGAGCCGGGCCACATGGCGCATGTCGTCTTCTTTCAAGCCTCGCGTTGTCAGGGCAGGCGATCCGATACGGATGCCCGAGCATTCCCTGGCCGGCAGCTTGTCGAACGGAATCAGGTTCTTGTTGACGATGATACCGGCCGCCTCCAGGGCCGTCTCCGCCTGGCGGCCCGTTGTCTGCTTGGGTGTCAGATCGACCAGGAACAGGTGGTTGTCCGTGCCGCCGGACACCAGGCGGTAACCCAATCTTTGCATCTCGTCAGCCATGGCCGCGGCATTGGCCATGATCTGCTTCTGGTAGCCCAGGAACTCCGGCCGCAGGGCCTCGCCGAAGGCGGCCGCCTTGCCGGCGATGACGTGTTCCAGCGGGCCGCCCTGCATGCCCGGAAAGACCGCCATGTCGATCCTCTTGGCCCACTCGGCCTTGCACAGAATGCTCCCCGCACGAGGGCCGCGCAACGTCTTGTGCGTCGTTGTGGTCACGAAGTCGCAGATCGGCACCGGGTCCGGGTGCAACTTGGCCGCCACCAGCCCGGCGATGTGGGCCATGTCCGCCAGGAGCAACGCCCCCACCTCGGCGGCAATCTCCGCAAACTTGTCGAAGTGGATCGTCCGCGGATAGGCGCTGGCCCCCATGAGGATCATCTTCGGCTTGTGCTCGCGGACCAGGCCGGCCACCTCGTCGAAATCAATCTGCTCGGTCTGCGGGTTGACGCCGTAGTGCACACAGTTGTACAGCTTGCCCGAGAAGTTCAGCTTGTAACCGTGCGTCAGGTGGCCGCCCATGGCCAGGCTCATGGCCATCAGCGTGTCGCCCGGGGCCAGCGAGGCAAAATAAACGGCCATGTTGGCCTGGCTGCCCGAGTGCGGCTGCACGTTCACATGCTCGGCCCCGAACAGTTCCTTGGCCCGGTCGATGGCCAGTTGCTCGACCTTGTCCACGATCTCGCATCCGCCGTAGTAGCGCCGCCCGGGATAACCCTCGGCGTACTTGTTGGTCAGCAGACTGCCGGTGGCTTCCATCACCGCCCGGCTGACGTGGTTCTCCGAAGCGATCAACTCCAGCGTGTTCTGCTGCCTACGCCACTCCAGGTCCAGCAACTCGGCCAGGTACGGATCGGTCTTGCGCAAGGTCTCGTACTTGGCGCTCGAGCGGTCGTTAACTGCTGCTTCCTGCGGGTTCATGTCCTCTCCTTAACTTCTGTTTCTCTCCGGCCGCCGACGGCCGAGGGGGCTGCACTTACCAGATCACAAATGAGTCCAGCATCATCGTCGCCTCGCCCAACCAATGCTCCGTGGCGTCGGCCGGGCCGGTGGCCGTGATGATGTACTGCTTGCCGCGATGCAACATGGCGAACTGCCGAAAACGCCGGAGCCGCACGCGGCCGCCGTCGGACACTTCACCTTCCGGTTTTTTCCGCCGCTCGAACGTCGCCTCGATCAGACAGGCCCGACGCCCCCCAGGGTGCGTCACGATCGTCGCCTGCAGCTCATCGTAGCCGACCGTCTTGTTGCTGAAAAGCTCGCGGTTCGATCTCAGGTAATCTTTCAGGTCGCCAATCCCCGAGGCGCTGTCCACCGTCACACTGATCACCGCCTGTCCGGCCCCCTCGGGCAGCCCTCGCACGAACGTCGCCGCGTCGCTTCGGGCGTCCTTGGACTTCTTCTTGACCTCGACGGCCTCCCACTTCTCCAGAACGTTCAGGGCGAATCGCTGGTCGGTGTCGCAATACGACCGCGACGCCGCCTCCGGAGGCGCACCGCTCTGGCAGCCGATCACCATCAGGCTGGCGGCTGCAATAAGGGAAAAAAGCCTCGCTCGGCGAGTGTGCATGTGAGTTTTCTTACCAGACTCTGAAACTGTTTCTTATTCTGTCCAGTGCCGCGGCGTTGGCCTCGCGGTCGGCCGTTGCCGTGCTGAGCATCAGGGCCCAGACGTGTTTGCCGCGGGCGACGATAGTCAACTCCTGGTAAACCTCGACCGGCCCTTCGTGAACTATGCGACTGACGCGTCTGGCCTGTGCCCCCTTGGGCAGGTCGGCCATCTCGACCGGCTCGACCTTCGGCGGGGCCTCCTTCTCGAGCTGGAAACGCACCCCCTCGGCCATCACCGCCAGCAACTCCTTGATCAGGCCGCCGGCCTGGTCGCCCATCTCGACGGAGCGGGCTTCCCGGCGGCTGAAAACATGGACCACCGGCCCTTGCCCGGTCTCGGAGGCCGGACCGCTGATTTCAACCAGCAGGTTGCCCGACAGTTCCTTCCAGGTCCAGCCCTCGGGCACCTCGACCGAAAAGTTCATCCCGTTATGCCGGTACGTACTGCCGTCGAACTCGCTGCTGGCCTGGCAACCGCACAGTGCAGCCGCACAGACGATCAGGCAGATGATCCACAGTCCGCGCATCCTGGTCATGGTCCTTTTCCAGCGGGCTCCGGTACTCTGATTAAACGGCGCCGATACTACTCTGCGAAGCAGCGCTTCGCTGCGTAGCAGGGTGCCATGGTCTGGCGTAGCCAAGCCATGACGAGCCTTCGGGAGATAATCACGGCCTGGCCTTCGGTCAGACCGTGGCACCCAGCTACGTAGCACGAGCATAGTAATTTCCCGCGACGCCAATTGCAAAGCTTTTGGCCCCGCTATTCTCCGCGGCGGTCGGCCGCTCGTTTGCGCAGGTAGGCCTCGATGAAATCCTGAAGGTCGCCGTCCAGGACGTCATTGACCTTGCCCGTCTCGTGCTCGGTCCGGTGGTCCTTGACCATCGTATATGGCTGCAGGACGTAGGAGCGAATCTGGTTGCCCCAGGCGATCTCCCCCTTCGGTCCGTAAAGGCCCTGCAGTTCCTTGTTGCGTTTCTCCTCCTCCAGCCGCAGCAACTTGGCCATGAGCATGTTCATGGCCACGCGGCGGTTCTGGTGCTGCGAGCGCTCGTTCTGGCACTGCACGACGATGCCCGACGGCAGGTGCGTGATGCGCACCGCGCTGTCGGTCTTGTTGACGTGCTGGCC